>DAOWAU010000096.1 GCA_030634425.1 Dehalococcoidia bacterium | reverse complement strand
TTAGTCTTGGGGTGCACCGCCTCAGCGAACACCGGAGCGGGGAGTTGGGTGGGGGCGATGAGCATGGGCTTATCGCGGCTGCCCAATGTGTCTCCGGTGCTGGTTACATTCAATTTGGCTACTGCCCCTATGTCCCCAGCCCCGACCTTATCTACTGGTTCCTGGTTCTTGCCTCTCAGGGCGAATAGCTGACCTATGCGCTCCGTCTCTTCCTGGCTGGCGTTCCACACCTGAGAATTGCTCCCGATGGTGCCGTTATAGACCCTGAAGTAGGTAAGCTTACCCACATATGGGTCGGCGCTGGTTTTAAACACCAGGGCGGCTAATGGGGCGTCCTCAGAGGGCTCAATTTTCTCTTCTTTTTTACCTGAACCGCCAGCGATGACTACCTCTCGCTCTTGGGGCGAGGGCAGATAGCCGGGGATAGTGTCCAGCAGGGATGCAATCCCTATATTCTTTAACGCTGAGCCAGCTAAAACGGGCACAATCTTGCCCTCTGCTACAGCCTGGCGTAAGCCGTCGCCCAGCTCCTCCGGGGTGAGTTCCTCCCCACCCAGATACTTCTCGATAAGCTTGTCATCCACTTCAGCTATTCCCTCTATCAGTTTCTCCCGATAGGAATTGGCCTGGTCTTGTAATTCTGAAGGTATCTCAGCCTCCTTCGCTGGAGAGCCGGTATAGGCTTTCATTGCCAGCAGGTCAACTATCCCCTGGAAGTCATCCTGAGCACCTATAGGCAACTGGAGGGGGAGGCATCTATGACCGAAGTGTGACTGAAGCTGCTCCAGGGTCTTGTAAAAGTCGGCATTCTCCCGGTCCATCTTATTAACAAAGATAAGGCGGGGAAGGCCGGCTTCCTCACTGTATGCCCACACCTGTTCCGTGCCCACCTCAACCCCGGAGGCGGCACATACCACAATTATCGCCCCCTCGCTAACCCGTATCGCTGCTTTGACCTCGCCGGCAAAGTCGGAATAACCGGGGGTATCAATAAGATTGATTTTAGTCCCCTTCCACTCACAGGGGAGGGTAGCCAGGCTGATGCTAATCTTGCGCTTCACCTCAATAGGGTCATAATCCGAGGTACTGGTTCCATCGTCAACCTTGCCTAAGCGGGAGATTGCCTTGGCGGCAAACAGCATCGCTTCTGCCAGCGATGTCTTACCAGTCCCGGCGTGGGATAGCAGGCAGAGGTTGCGAATATCTCCTAATCCGTATTGTTTCATCCGAAAATCACTCGTCCTCTCTAACTTATTCCCTGATATTATAGATGGTGGCGGGTATACACGGCAAGGGGAGGGGCTAAAAACAGATGCTCATTATTTATGCGAGGCTGGAAATCAGGGATAATCTCCAGTCAGGAGGGTCAATATTACCTGCGAGCGCGAGCACGCCTTCTTCTCCTGAACGAAGACATAAGCCATAACATCATTATCATACCGAAGAAGGGGAAGGGTCGGGTTGAGGCGGTCTTACCTGTTTCGGCAATGGCGACTGAGGGGGCGGTGGGTGGTTCTGCCCGGGCTATTTCCTCGTCGCCGATTTCATAGGCAGCCATTCTGGTATTTAGATATTCCTTGGGCACCCAGCCCAGAGGATTCTTTCTGCCTGTAGCCTCCGCCCAGAGCCAGCCCTTCTCACCTTCTAGCTCAAAAACTGCGGTTGCCTTGTCATACTTAGGCAGGTAGACCAGGGCTGCGGTGTGGTCTGAGCCGAGGGCTATAGCCGAGCGGAATCCAGCCCCTTTATACATAACCGCCAGCAGTACGGCGCTGTCTTCACAATCGCCATAACCAAACCCATTTTGCTTGATATCGGCGGCCAGCTCATCGGCGTTTTGGGCAAACTCCTCATAGTCGAACCGGTCGATATCGGAGGTATACCTTACCCTGTCTCGGACAAAGCTGAATATTGCTTCCGCCCGCTGTATTTTATCCTGGTATTGGGCGGCGATTTGCTCGCCCACGCTGTAGGCTAGAGCGGCTTCCTTTCCCATGCTCTCATAGGCGATAACCGGGCGAAAGCTCGTTTCGCTTATTTGATAAAAGCCGTCTTCACCAACGGCTGTGGTTCTGCATATCTCCCAGTTATCAAAGACCTCGCCATCCACCTCGTGGAAATCGGCTGATGGGGTGGCCTGGGCATAGCTGGTAGTAGCTAGCCCCGCTACCAATACTGAGGCTAAGATTATCGAAATTTTAGTACTGTTCATGCTGTCAAAACGGCGTGGTTAGTGCGGCATGGAGTATCAAGCCAAAGAAAATGAGATAGCCGAAGACATAGATGCCTACCGCCAGGGGGCTTTTGTTGATATTGATAAATGGTATTTTGGGCGTTACCTTGTCAACAATGCGGAGCAGGGCTATCCCAATGAGCAGACTTATCACGAAGCTTACTGCGGCTAATCCCCAGGTTCTGAAATCAAAGATGTGACTGGCTATCGAACCACCGATTGCAGTGTATGACGTAGCTGCTCCATGGATGACGAGACCGACCATGATGAAAAACCCGCTGATGAATAGGCCGGTGGCGATGGGGTTTTCTCCTATGCGCTGGCGCTCATAAATATGGGGGGTAAGGGCATCCAGTGCCCTAAGCCCCAGCCAGGCAAGGACAGAGCAGATGAAGACCAGCACTACGATTCTGGCTACCCATATTAAGACAGTTAACCAGAAAGGGAGGGCTAAACCCAGTTCTTGCATAAGATACCTTCCTTTTTAGCTCTTGAATTTATCATAAAAGACGGTCTGGGAGAGTTCCCGCCTTGGCGTGGTTTTTGGCGTCAGGTCGGGGTAACCGAGGGGGGTCAGTGCTACCACGGTAAAACCTGGCGGTACTCCCAGAATACTGCCTGCCTTTTCGGGGTCAAACCAGCCAGTATATACTGTGCCTAATCCCAGAGAGTGGGCTGCCAGTACCAGGTTTTGCATGGCCAGCGCCACGTCGAACATATACCACCACTCGTTCTTATCCGGGATGAATTTTCCCCCGAGGTAACCCGATTTCCCAATCTCGGCGCAAGCCACAATTGTCACCGGGGCATTCTCAACACAATCATGAGCACGATTGGCTTTGGGGATGGTGGTGGCTAGCTCTTTCTTGACCTTGTCATCACGCACCAGGATAAATCTCCAGCACTGGGTGTTGTTCCAGGATGGTGCCCAGCGGGCGGCTTCCAGAACAAGCTCTAAGGTCTTATCATCTATGGGAGTGGTCTTGTACCGGCGAACGCTCCGTCGCGTTCTAATTGCTTCCAGAACTTCCATTTCCCCCCCCTTTCTGTTTTTATGTAGTGAACCTTAGTATATGCATTTCCCTTGACCGGGACAAGGTTTTAAGTGATTTTTATTCTTCCCAGGCGTCCTTGCCGATAAGGGAGACAAAGCGGCAGCCACCCAGATTTTGAACTACATTCCTCTTTTTATGCTTGGTAACTTTGT
>DAOWAU010000001.1 GCA_030634425.1 Dehalococcoidia bacterium | reverse complement strand
CTGTTTCCACATCCTCAGCGGTTGCCCGCAGCCAACCCCCCAGGTGGATGGGCTGTAACACACCCATTTCTGCCAGTTTAAGGTTCGCCCGAAGGTAATGAGACTCATGTCTGGTACTAGGGAAGCCGAATTCACTTTGAAACACTCCCATCTCATTCAAATATATATTTATCATGGTCTTGGCAAGCTTGGACAAACCGAGCCTCGCTGTCTGAACCCCGTCACGATTGGTCACATCGAGCAAGTAAATCCTACCCATCTTCTAATGCCTCCCTCCAACTTCTAGAGGGTATATTCTCCTTACCGTATTCATTGGGTATCTTACCCCTTTTAACGAGCGATGGTCAAGCTACCCTCACATTGACGATTAACCTAAAATACCATTAGAATATGACCTAAAATAACCACAGAGGCCAATCTATTGTATCAAAAGACCACCCTGGATAACGGACTGCGTATCATCACCAGCTCCATGCCCCATACTCGTTCGGTAGGCATTAGCTTCTTTATTGGGACTGGCTCCCGGTATGAGGCTGATGCTGAGGCCGGCATCTCACATTTTATCGAGCACCTATTGTTTAAAGGCACCGAGAAGCGGCCAACAGCCAAGGAGATCTCGGTGGCAATAGAAAGTGTAGGTGGAATCCTCAACGGAGGCACCGATAAGGAACTAACCCTCTACTGGTGTAAGGTAGCCCAACCCCACTTCCAGCTAGCCCTAGAGGTGCTGACAGATATGCTCCTTCACTCCAAGTTTGACCCTCAAGAGATAGAAAAGGAACGCCAGGTTATCATTGAAGAGATTAATATGAGTAAAGATACCCCGTCACAGCAGGTTAACATGCTCATCGATGAGCTTCTATGGCCCGGGCATCCCCTGGGACGCGATATAGCTGGAAGCAAGAAATCAGTGACCGCCCTTACCAGGGAGGCAATGCTCGATTACCTTCGAGAGCAATATCTGCCGAATAACACGGTAATCACTGTTGCTGGCAATATCAGCCATCAAGAGGTGGTAACTGCTATCAGCCAAGCCATAGGCGACTGGGCTGGTCACCAGCCACAGCGTGGTTATTCCGCTTATAAGCCCAAAAAGGCTCGGCGCCTAAACATTGAGAAAAAAGACTCAGAGCAAACCCACCTCTGCCTGGCACTACCCGGATTACCCCTCCTCCACCCCAAGCGCTTCACCCTTGACCTGCTTAATGTCATCCTTGGGGAAGGCATGAGCAGCCGCCTGTTTATTGAAATTCGCGACAAACTCGGGCTTGCCTACAGCATTCATAGCTATACGGAGCACTTCCTTGACTCAGGCTCAATCATTGTCTATGCCGGAGTGGAGCTCAAAAACCTGGAAACGGTCATCGCAGCTATCCTGGAGCAACTTTATCAACTCAAGAAAACAGTCCCTGAGTCTGAATTGTCCAAGGCAAAGGAATTAGCCAAAGGACACCTGATACTACGAATGGAGGATAGCCGCAATGTCGCCATCTGGATGGGTGGGCAAGAGATTCTCACCGGGCGTATCCTCAGCGTTGACCAGGTGATATCCATTATTGATGCCATCTCTGCTAAGGAGCTCGAGCAACTAGCTCAACAACTCATAATAGGCAAGAAGCTCCGCCTAGCGGTAGTTGGTCCTGTCTCTGATGATAAGCCTCTGGAGAAACTGCTAACGCTATAACCTGTTAAGGCATAAAGAATAGCCGTAGCCTACAGGCTACGGCTATTTTCATCACACGGATATTAAAGATTAATACATCCCCTCCATGCCACCACCACCAGGCATAGGCGGTGCTTTCTCCTTCTCTGGGATATCAGTAACCAATGATTCAGTAATCAAAACCATAGTGGCAATGCTAGCAGCATTTTCCAGAGCAGACCTTACCACCTTAGTGGGGTCAATTACACCCTTTTCCACCATGTTACCGAATTCATTGGCAGCAGCATCGTAGCCAACCCCGGGTGGGCTCTGCTGCACCTTATCCATTATCACGGCACCATCCTGGCCGGCATTTGCCGCAATCCAGCGAACCGGCTCAACCACAGCCTTCCTCACAATATCAACACCGGTAGCTTCATCCCCGCTGACCTCCAGCTTAGATAAGACCGGGAGGGCATTGATTAAGGCAACACCACCACCAGGCAGGATACCCTCCTCCACCGCTGCCCGAGTTGCCGACAAAGCATCCTCAACCCGGTGCTTCTTCTCCTTAAGCTCAACCTCAGTAGCAGCGCCTACCTTGATTACCGCTACTCCACCTGCCAGCTTTGCCTGCCTTTCCTGGAGTTTCTCACGGTCAAAATCAGAGGTGGTCTCCTCCATCTGAGCCTTAATCTGTTTGAGCCTCCCCTTAATAGCCTCATCCGCGCCTTTGCCCTCAACAATGGTGGTGTTATCCTTATCAGCAGTTACCCGACGCGCCTTGCCCAAATCTTCCACAGTAACTGAGTCTAGCTTCCGCCCCACCTCCTCCGAAATCACCTTAGCGCCGGTGAGAATGGCTATATCCTCTAGCATCGCCTTACGCCGGTCACCAAAACCAGGAGCCTTTATCGCCAGAATATTAAGGATACCCCGCAACTTATTAACTACCAGGGTAGCTAAGGCTTCCCCCTCCACATCCTCAGCGATAATAACCAGCTCCTTTGACACCTGCAGTATCTTCTCCAAGGCTGGCAAGAGGTCAGAAAGGGCCGAGATTTTTTTATCGGTAATAAGGATGTTGGGGTCTTCTATCACCGCTTCCATCTTCTCGGCATTAGTGATGAAATAGGGGCTGCTATAACCGCGGTCAAACTGCATCCCCTCCACATACTCCGTCTCATATTTTAGCCCCTTGGATTCCTCAACGGTAATAACCCCGTCTTTACCCACCTTCTCCATAACATCAGCAATAAGGTTACCAATCTCACTATCAACCGCAGTTATCGTCGCCACCTGAGCAATCTGCTCTTTACCCTTTACCTCAGTGGATATCTTTTTAAGCTGCTCAATGATAGCCTGGGTTGCCTTCTCAACGCCCCTCTTTAGCGCCATAGGCTCAGCTCCGGCAGCTATATTCTTAAAGCCGCCAGTAATCATGGCATGTGCCAGAAGAGTCGATGTAGTGGTACCATCACCACAGGCATCGTTAGTCTTAGTAGCGGCTTCCTTAACTAGCTGCACCCCCATGTTCTCAAAGGGGTCAGGAAGCTCAATATCCTTGGCAATAGTAACCCCGTCATCAATTACCAAGGGGGCACCCCACTTCTTATCTAAAGCAACACAATGCCCCTTGGGTCCCAGGGTCACTTTGACCGCATCAGCCAAAGTATCTATTCCTTTCTTTAAAGCATGCCTAACTTCCTCATCATATATGATCTGTTTAGCCAATTTTCCCCTCCTTATATATTAACTCGGCTTGTTATTTAACCTTTTTCGCTAAAATATCGGCTTCGTGCAGAATCACCAGCTCCTCATCCTCGACCTTATATTCAACACCCCCATATTTAGCATAAACCACGATGTCACCTACCTTAACATCGATAGGCATCCGTTTCCCATCCTCTGACAACCGCCCCTTACCTACAGCAACAACCTCCCCCTCCTGGGGTTTCTCCTTAACGGTATCAGGCAGAACAATCCCCCCCTTGGTCACATCCTCCCTCTCGATGGGTCTAATTACCACCCGGTCAGCCAGTGGCTGAAGCTTGATCGCCATTCCAATCCTCCTTGTCAATATTCATTAGCACTCTCCCCCCGAGACTGCTAACCGCTATATAATAGCTCAAATAGCCACAGCTCGCAACTCAATAAATGGCTATTTACAGCCACTGCCAGTAACTGAGAGGGATTACGATGGCTAAATTAGCCTATTATTCCCTATAAAATGCCCTTTTTACCCTATATTTCCCTATATTTGACCTCGAAAACAACCTCATTTTGACATCCTACACGATTTAGTGTAGAATGTAGCCGTGAACAAGCCGGGTAAAGCGAGTAGACGAGAGTGGGACAACAAGCGCATCCAAGCCTTAAGGCACCATCTAAACCTGACCCAGTGTGAGCTCGCAACCAAACTAGGCACCCGCCAGCAAACGATAAGTGAGTGGGAGACAGGGATGTATAAACCCCGTGGCGCCTCGGCTACCCTTCTCTCCATTATTGCTGAACAAGCCCAATTTGAATATAGGGCTACCCCCTTCAAGAAAACACCAAAAAAGGCTTGACAAAATACACGGAAGCGTGTATAATGCCGATATCTTGTATAGCGCGGTCAGTCCAGCGGCAACAAGGACTGATTCACATTTACCACACTTTATGCGCTCAAGGCAGGTGCGGCTGCTGTCCCTTAAGTCATCTTGAGACCGGGGACCACATCCAGGTCTAATCCATCCACCTTACCAGCTTGGAAGCGATAGCAGCCACAGGCAGCAATCATAGCTGCGTTGTCGGTACATAGTATAGGCTCAGGAATCAGCACCGGAAGAGGTGAACTCTGCGCCAGCCAGTTTCGCAACAGTCCATTCGATGCTACCCCACCGGCTAGTAAAATCTGCTTTACCCCGTGTTCCCTAGCCACCGCCACCGTTTTGGTGACCAAGACCTCAACCACCGCCTCCTGAAAGCTGGCGGCAGCATCAGCCGGGGATGAAATTCTACCCCCCTCCACCAATCGCAGCAGGGCCGTCTTGACACCGCTGAAGCTGAAGTCATGAGTACCCTTCAGCCAGGCACGGGGTAGCTCAACAGAAGCTGCCCCCTTTTTAGCTGCCTGCTCGATGGCAGGACCGCCGGGGTAGCCCAAGTCCAGTATCCTCGCCGCTTTATCAAAGGCTTCGCCAGAAGCGTCATCCCGTGTCCGCCCCACTACCACATAATCCCCATGCCCTCTCATTAATACTAAATCGCTATGCCCTCCAGAAACAATAAGGCATACTAGGGGAAAGAGAGGCACAACATCGCTATGGCGGTTATTCAACCAGTTAGCATAGATATGGCCCTCCAGGTGGTTAACCCCGGTAATAGGTAAGCCACGAGCTAAAGCAATCGCCTTAGCCGCATTCACCCCTACCAGCAGCGAGCCAGCCAGACCGGGACCAATAGTGACAGCAATGCCATCCAAATCATCCCAGTCGACCTCGGCCTCAGCCATCGCCTGCTCCACAATGGGGATAATGGCGAGAATGTGCTGCCTAGAGGCTACTTCAGGGACAATCCCCCCATAGCGGGCATGGATTTCTACCTGCGAGGCAATCTGATTGGACAGAATGCTGACCCCGTCCTCTACCACCGCAGCGGCAGTTTCATCACAAGAGGTCTCAATACCCAAGACTTTCATATACAGGATTATAGCATAGTCAGTGGAGGGCAAAACAACATAGAGAGTACCCCAATCTTTTGACACCTCTAATAGCCAATGCTATGATGATTTAAGAGAAACTAATGAGGGGGTTCTGAATCTATAGTTAACAGTGGGGTGATGATATATGGATGGCACTGAAACGCTATATCTAGCACTTTTTATTGTTTGTCTGCTCCTCTCGGCCTTCTTTTCCAGCTCGGAAACAGCATTCACTTCCTTGCAGAGGGTAAGGGTGGAGCACATGGTGAACACCAAGGTACCCGGGGCAGAACGGGTCGCCAACATGATGAAACGACCGGAGAGATTGCTATCCACCATCCTGACGGGCAACAATCTAGTCAACACTGCTGCCGCCGCCTTGGGTACTGCTTTGGCTGTCTCTGTATGGAAGGAGTGGGGTATCCTCATTGCCACTATCGGGGTAGCCATCCTGCTACTGGTATTCTGTGAAGCCACTCCCAAAATCATCGCTGCCCACAATGCTGAGCGGCTATCGTTAAAACTGGCGCGACCTATAGAGGTAGCATCTAAGGTATTTACCCCCACTGTGCTAGCACTAAGCACGGTTACCTCCAGATTCAGCAAGCTGGCTGGAGGAGAACCGCTGTCTCGATCTCTGGTCAGTGAGGAAGAGATCCGCACCATGATATCAGTGGGGCATAAGGAGGGGACAGTAGAGGAGGATGAGGCTGAGATGTTGCACAAGGTTTTTGAATTTGGTGACCGACCAGTTCGTGAGGTTATGGTACCCCGCCCTGAGGTGGTATCCATAGAGCAAGGCTCAACAGTAGCAGATTTCCTCACTCTCTATGCCGAGTCCCCCATCTCCCGCTTCCCGATGTATCAGGAGAATATGGATAACGTGGTCGGCATCCTCTCCATAAAGGATGTGCTTATGGGTCTGGCTAAGGGTACTATCGATAACCAGAGTACCATTGATGACCTCGCCCGCCCAGCCTACTTTACCCCGGAGACCAAGCATATTAACGAACTCTTTGCCGAGATGCGGGATAAAAACTACCGAATGGCAGTGGTGGTAGATGAATACGGTGGCACTGCTGGCATTGTCAGTCTCAGCCGACTGGTTGAGGAGATTGTGGGCGAAGTGGGTGATGAGCTAGCTGAAGTAGAGAAGGAATATGAAGCAATCAATGAGTACACCTTCCAGATTGATAGCAGCATGCGCATTGAAGAGGCTAATGAAGAGATGGAGCTGGAGTTGCCTGAGGGCGACTACGAAACTGTGGCTGGCTTCGTCCTTGAACTGTTGGGACATATACCCAGACGAGGCGAACAGCTAAGATATAAAGGCTTAAAGATAGTGATAACCAAGATGCGAGGGCTAAAAATAGAAGAAATTCTACTGACCAAGGAAAAGAAGAAACAGGATGTACCGCCTGCGGGTTAAGTTCAAACGAGGAGAAGAGATTAAATTCATATCCCACCTTGATTTGATACGCCTATGGCAAAGAGCATTTCACCGCGCCTTGATACCTCTAGCCTATTCGGAAGGATTTAGCCCCCACCCTCGAATATCACTAGCGGCGCCTCTACCCTTGAAGGTAACCAGCGAAGCTGAGCTGATGGATATCTCTACCACCAAATTGGTCTCACCACACTTCTTCATTGGAGCGATGAGTCAGCAATTGCCGCCGGGCATTGAAATACTGCAAGCGCACCAAATAGCTCCAAATCAGCCCTCGTTGCAATCGCAGGTTCGCTATGCCGAATACAAGGTTGAGGTGGAGACGGAAAAGAAGCCCGAGGAGATAGAATCAGCTATCACCAAGCTGCTGGCAACAAAGCACCTGCCATGGCAACACCAAAGAGATACCGGTCCCCGAAGCTATGACCTGAGGACTCTAATTGATGACCTATGGCTTATTGGCTGCCACCGTTCCCACTGTACTATAGGGATGAGGTTGCGTTGTGATACCAGCGGTTCAGGAAGACCAGAGCAGGTTGCCCTAGCCCTGGGTTTTGCTCACCATCCCCATTCGATACATCGCACCAAACTCATCTTAGAAACGAGTTAACAGCATAAAATGGTGAACAACGAGAGGTATCAAGAGACGCTGGAGCAACGGGTGCTGCGCTTCATCCAGGAAGAGCAGTTAGTATCAAGCCCGTCCTCCCTTCTGGTAGCAGTATCCGGTGGCCCAGATTCAGTGTGCCTGCTCCATGTCCTAGTCAAACTCAGGGAGGAGCTGGGGATAACCCTACACGTGGCTCATCTCGACCATAAACTGCGAGGGGCTGAGTCTGAGGCTGATGCCCAGTATGTCTCCGAGCTAGCCCAGCGCCTCGGTATCCCAGCCACCATAGAAGAGCGCGAGGTAAAGGCCTATCAAAAAAATAAGCGCATCTCACTAGAAGAGGCAGCGCGTGAGGTGCGATACACTTTCTTGGTTCAGGTAGCCAAGACTATCGGAGCCGACAGGACGGCAGTGGGGCATACTATGAATGACCATATCGAGACGATACTGATGCATCTCGTCCGGGGGACAGGAATCAGAGGGCTTCGGGGACTACAGCCTCACTCCGAGTGGCAATTAGCCAGAGAGAGCCTTGCTGTAATAAGACCATTACTGGAGGTAAGCCGGGAGGAAACAGCCACCTACTGCCAAAACCACAAGCTTATGCCCAGGATTGATACCTCCAACCTGTCGTTATCGCCACTGAGAAATAGAATCCGTTATCAGCTCCTGCCCCTGCTTAAGAGCTATAACCCACAGGTAACCGAAGCCTTACTCAGAACCGCCCGCATCGCTGGTGATGACCTTGCTTTTATCGATAAACAGTGCCTCCAATCATGGGCTGAAATTGCCCAAAAACAGGGAAGCACAATCGCTTTAGATAAGGAAAGGCTTCTAAACCTGCCTCCCGCTCTCCAGCGACATCTATTGCGCATGTCCATAGAGGAGTTATTGGGTAATCTCAAGGATATTGAGATGCGCCATATTGAAGGAATAATGAACGCCCTGACCAAGCCAGCTGGGAAAAGGGTCAGCCTGCCCGGAGACTTAACCTTTTCCGTAGAATACGACCGATATCTGATAAGTCAAGGCCGAGAAGCCCTATCCCCCTTCCCCCCGCTGGAGGATGAGTTTCCCCTGAAGTTACCCGGCACAACACAGCTCCCCGGCTGGAAGATAGAGACAATAATCATAGACCCCTCCATAGTGAAAGGGAAGCCCGAAGGGGCGTTAGCCCCTTCGGAAACTAAAATTCCCCTTCCCCTTATCAAGGGGAAGGGGATAAAGGGGATAGGGTTAATAAATAACGACTTCACCGCCTACTTTGACATGGATAAGACCGGCAATAAACTATCGGTACGGAGTCGTAAGCGTGGTGACCGGCTTCAGCCCCTGGGGATGAGCCAGCCCAAGAAGCTGGGAGAGTTTATGATTGATGCTAAAATCCCTCAAGCCTGGCGAGGGCGAATCCCCCTGGTCTGCTCTCCCCAGCACATCCTGTGGGTGGTCGGCTGGCGAATAGACGACAGGGCAAAGGTTACCGAAGACACGAAGCAGATTCTGCGCCTGAAATTTGAGCGGGGCTAATCTTCTGATTCAATCGAAGTCGCTGTCTCTCTCCGACGAAGCCAGAGAGCCCAACCTGTAACCGCCATGGCAACAACAGCAACATAGATTTCCAGTTGAATCACGGTGAGAGTCCCCGCTTGCAAAAGAGCAGCACTATAGTTCAGCAGGGCATGTAGGCTTGAGGCAATAAGATAGAACTGCCATCCCTTCCCCTTGGCCAGTCCGTAACCAGCCAGTGCCGAGAATGCAGTGTGGGCGGCGACAACAAAAAACCTCTCCCAAAATCCAGCCAGTGCCATAAAACCACCACTTTGTACCGCTTCCCAGCCCCAGCCAGAGGCAAAGATGATATTATGGGCCCACTGCGCCTCAAACATACCAAACCCTGCCCCAGCCACAGCCCCGATAGCCAGCCCCAGCTTAGGGTCAAGCTTTTTGCCCTCACGCCGCCAGTAGAAGACTATGGGGACTAATTTTGCCCCCTCCTGAACCAGTCCACTGAGGAGTATTTGCGGTATCCCAAAAAGCAGAATCCGGCTCATGAGAACTTCCTGGCTCCAGAAATTGCCCAGGGCTTGCCCGGCTAGCAATTGAAGAGGAATCTGGATAAAAGAAGCAGCCGCCAATGCCAAGAAAGCACTGGCAACAAAAACCGTCCAGAGCCTAGGTCGGCTTCGGAGCGGTGGTCGGTAGGGAGCGAGCCAGATAGCACCAAAGGCTATAGCTAAACCAATACCCAAGGCGCTAGGGTTGGCGAAAAAAGACAGGAAGAAACCGACGGTATACTCTGCCATGCTGAGTTTACTCTGGCTTTATCCCCTGGACCTTTATACTGAGAACCGAGTTGGTGATATCTTTTATCTCATCCGGCGGGATGTTCATCTCTTTGATAATCGCTTTTGCTGTGGGGTCGTTGGCTATGCAATCAATGGGGAAGGGTGCTTCATCAATTATCTTGACCTTTTGAAAACCAGCCTTCCCTATCGCTTCAATGTAATCGTCTTTCATCAGGGCACCGGAAATGCAGCCGACATAGGCGGCGATGGAGTCTTTTATGAAATCGGGAAGCTCTTTCAGCAGGACAATGTCCGATACCATCAGCCTGCCGCCGGGTTTTAGCACCCGAAACATCTCCTGAAAAACCCTCCCCTTGTCGGGTGAGAGGTTAATAACACAGTTGGAAATGACCACATCAACGGAATTATCGGCGGCTGGTATATTCTCAATCTCTCCCAGCCTGAATTCCACATTCTGGTAGTCGCTCTTCTGAGCATTGGCTCTGGCTTTCTCAATCATCTCTGGAGTCATATCAACCCCGATGACTCTCCCCGTCTTACCCACCCTGTTCGCTGCCAGGAAACAATCAAAGCCAGCACCTGAGCCGAGGTCAAGGACAGTTTCTCCTTCCGCCAGAGATGCCAGGGCAACAGGATTGCCACAGCCAAGACCAAGATTAGCCCCCTCGGGGACAGAGCCGAGCTCCTCATCGGTGTAGCCTATATTCTTGCTGACAGTCTGCGCCAGGTCAGCGCTGCCACAGGAGCTGGTCGGAGCACAGCAAGAACGCTCTTTTTTGGCTATCTCGGCATAGCCTTCTCTTACCTTTTTCTTTATTTCCGATTCTTTCATTCCAACACCCCTTTTGATTACTGCGTGATCCCTTTCATCATTGGACCAAGCATGCCCTTTACCATCTCGGCAAAGTCATCAGCCTTGACCAGTGTGATACAGCACACCTTGCCCTCTGATTCACAACTTATCACCGTGAATTTGTCACCAGCTCTCACTCCAGCTTTCTCTCTCACCTCCTTGGGAAGGACTATCTGCCCTCTACTATCAATGGTGATGATGGCATTAACGTTGCAACGCCCCATGCTTTCCTGTTTACTCTTCTCAGCCATGGCCTTACCTCTCTCCACAAATAATGTCAGTATACTTGGATTATACTGATAATTCAGTATACACTAAATTTTGTTACCTATCAAGTCTTTTGATGAAATCTAAGGAGGGAAGGGGGAAAAATTCTTACATTACCCTCTTCAACCTGGGATTGGGGGTAATGCCGGGGATTCTGCCCCGCTTGGCTACCGGCTTACCCTCTACCTCGTGGAGGTCAGCGGTAAAGTCTATCGGCTTAGTCCCGGTGATATAGCTACCGACGCCAAATCCATCAACTGGAGCCCCACTCTCGATAAAGTAGGTTATGCGCTCAGGGTCAATACCGCCGCTAACAAAAATCTTTACCTTGTTGAAGCCAGCCAAATCCAGTCTGGCTCTCACCTCTTTGACCAGAGAGGAAGTAACCCTACCCCGCTCGCCGGGGGTATCAAGTCGGACACTATCCAGCTTCTCCCCCAGTGCCTCAGCCACCCGCAGGCTCTCTTCGGGCTCATCCTTAAAGGTATCAACCAGAGATACCCTGGGCACATCAGCCGGCATATGTTTATCAAAAGCTATGGTAGCTTTAACCGTATCACCCATAATTATAATCAGGGCATGGGGCATAGTTCCCATTGGGTCAACGCCAGCTAATTCAGCACCAATTATGCTGGAACAACCAACGCAACCGCCGATAATAGCAGCATAGTCCATTACCCCAGCTATTGAGGGGTGAATATGACGGGCACCAAAGCTGATGACAGGTATTCCCTGGGCCGCTTCAACACACTCCCTAACCGCTGTAGCCCAGCCACTGGACTGACCCAGAATACCATCTATGGCTGTTTCATACAGTCCGTAGCTCCGATAAGGGGCGGTTATGCGCAATACCACCTCCTTTCGTGCCATGGTCTCACCCTCAGCCAGTGCCCATACCTCACGATTACCCTCAGGCAGAACATGGGAAAGGAGTGCCTTGACCTCCTCCATCCCACAGAGCAACCCGGCTCGGCTACAGAATACCTCCATAGTAGCTACCGGGTTTAGCCCCTCGCGCCGCAATATATCTACAGTGCGGGCAAAGTAGATATCAGCCGTCTCCCCGGAGAGGACAGCCTCAGACGGTTCAAATTTCGGTGGTTTAACCCGACTGACCCTAAAGGTGGTTAACTTCGCCCCCAGAGCCTTCTCCATATGCTCCAGGGCAAAGTGGTGCGCCTTGTCACTAAAGGCAGCTACGCAATCCACAGGCACCTCCACCTCATAACCACGGTTCCTGGCATCAGCCACGGTATGCAACACACAAATATCGGTACACACCCCACAAACAATCAGCCTCTCCGGCTTAAGCCGGCTCAGCTTCTGGTCAAGGAGGGAATCAAAAAAGGCGCTGTAATGCCCTTTAGGTATTACCTCACCCTGGTACTGGGCCAACTCTGGAATGACCTCCGCCTCGGCAGTGCCCTCAAGGCAATGGGGAGAAAATATTTTGAACTCCGGGTCATCAGGGGTGTGACGGTCACAAAGGAAGAATACCTTAGACCCTTGGCCAATCTCCTGCTCCAGAAGAGCTTTAATATTGGGGATGATGCGACGGACTCGAGCCCCGCAATACAGAGGGTAACCCTCCTCCAGGAAACCCCTAACCATGTCTACTACTAAAACTGCTTTAGCCATAGCCCTCCTCCCGGCTTAGCCATTAATGCCTAAAATGCCTCACCCCGGTAAAAACCATAGCTATATTGTGCTTATCAGCCGCCTTGATAGAGTCTTCGTCTTTTAGCGAGCCGCCGGGCTGAATAATAGCCGTTACCCCACCAGCAGCTGCCGCCTCTACCACATCAGGGAAGGGGAACATAGCATCTGAAGCCAGAACACTACCCTTTGTTTTCTCTCCAGCCTTCTCCTTGGCAACCCGAGCACTGACAATTCGGCTGGGCTGTCCCGCCCCCATTCCTAAAAGCGTCTTGTCCTTCACCAATACAATAGCATTGGACTTCACATGCTTAACGGCACGCCAGGCAAAGAGCAGGTCTGCTATTTCAGCTTGGGTCGGCTCACGTTTGGTCACCGTTTTCAAAGTTACACTATCCTCAGGCAAGGAATCAGAGGCCTGGACTAATAATCCCCCTTTCACCCGACGCAAGTCAAGATAGCCGGCGCTGGCTTTGCCATAATCCGGCGGTAGCTCGGCAACCAAAATGCGTAAATCCTTCTTCTCCTTTAATAACTCCAGCGCCTTTGCCTCATATTCGGGGGCAATAACTATCTCATAGAACATCGATTTCATCTCCTCAGCCATAGCCAGGGTGACCTTCCTGTTGGAAGCGACAATGCCCCCGAAGGCAGCCACCGGGTCACCACTCAGAGCTCGCCGGTAGGCTTCAACAATATCATGGTGACTCGCCAGCCCACAAGGGTTGGTATGCTTGATGACAGCCACAGTAGGTGCGGAAAAATCAGTTGCCGCACCCCAGGCAGCATCAGCATCCAGAATATTATTAAAGGAAAGCTCCTTGCCCCCCAGCTGCTTTGCCCAGGTGAGACCAGTATCTTGCCTTGCCCCCACCACCTGCTCAGCATAGAAGGCAGCTTGCTGGTGAGGGTTCTCGCCATAGCGAAGTCCGAAGCGCTTCTTCAGGGCGATAGTCATCTCATCAGGAAAGCCCTCCATATCCTGCCTCAGGTACTGTGAGATAGCGGTATCATAAACAGCTACATGCTGAAAAGCCTTCTGCGCCAGCCTTTTTCGCTCGGCCAGGTCTAGGCCTCCCCCCTTCAATTTCTCCAGAACTAGCTGGTAATCGGCTGCGTCTACCACCACAACAACACTGGGAAAATTCTTGGCTGCCGCCCGAATCATGGTTGGCCCTCCGATATCAATATTCTCCAGCGCATCATCAAGGGTAACCCCCGCTTTAGCTACAGTCTGGACGAAGGGATAAAGATTAACCGCCACCAAGTCGATAACCTCAATCTTATTTTCAGCCAACTCCGCCATATGAGCCGGCAGGTCGCGCTTAGCCAGCAAGCCACCGTGCACCGCCGGGTGCAGGGTTTTTACCCTGCCATCTAGAATCTCGGGAAAACCAGTAATCTCAGAGACACCCTTTACCGGCACCTCAGCTTCTGCCAGCGCTTTCTTGGTGCCGCCGGTACTGAATATCTCAAACCCCAATTGGCTTAATCCCTGGGCAAAGTCGGTTACCCCCGTTTTGTCAGAGACGCTGATAATAGCTCGCATAAATACCTCCGTTTCCTCATTTTCAACCTCACCCGCTGTATCCCCCCTCTCCTTTGAAGGAGAGGGGGGAGTGTTCTTGAAGAGGCTTCGCCCCTTCAAACCACCCCTACATAAATGACCTCTACTTAATAATTACCCTTGCCTTCCCTGCCTGCTCTCTCACCTCGCCAATAACCTTAGCCTCGGGCAATTGTTTTTCGAGCTGGCGAACAGCGTCAGGTAAGCAAATGAGCACCATTCCGATGCCCATATTAAACACCCGATACATCTCATCTCGAGCGACATTGCCCCGCTGCTGGATAAGCTGGAAAATAGGGGGAACGGTCCACGCCTTAGCGTGGAATTGTACCATCAAACCCTGAGGCAATACCCGGGGCACATTACCAACCAACCCCCCGCCGGTGATATGTGCCATCCCTTTAATCAGCGGCAGCAACGGCTTCAACTGATGGTAGTAGCAACGATGGGGCTCCAGGAGCTCTTCACCCAGAGTCCGACCCAGCTCAGGGTAACGAGCACCTAGCGCCGATTTGGTCTCGCCAAAAATCTTCCTTACCAGAGAATAACCATTGGTATGTAATCCACTTGATGGCAAGCCAATAATGGTATCGCCAGCGGCAATCGTCCTCCCCGCGATAATCTTCTCCTTCTCCACCACACCAATGATAAAACCCACCAGGTCATAATCCTCCCCGGTATATAGTCCAGGCATCTCTGCCGTTTCGCCACCGATAAGGGCACAGCCAACCTCACCACAAGCACGGGCTAAACCCTGGGCAATAGCCCCCACCTGCTCCGGCACCAGCTTGCCCATAGCAATGTAGTCCAGAAAGAAGAGCGGCTCAGCGCCGCAGGTAAGTATGTCATCGACGCAGTGATTAACGATATCCATGCCGATAGTATCGTGTTTGTCTAAAACTGAGGCGAGCTTCAGCTTGGTGCCGACGCCATCAACACTGGAGACCAGAACCGGCTGTTGATAGCCTTTAAACTCAAAAAGCCCGCCAAAGAACCCGATGCCGCCCAACACCTCAGGGCGGAGGGTAGTTCGGGCATGCTTTCCAATCAGCTCTTTGGCTTTAGCAGCGACATCAATATCAACGCCAGCCGCAGCATAGGTCTCTTTAATTGACACTACCTCCCAAGCAGAATTAATTTAACGTTACTTTACACCAAAGGGGAGCTTACCGACCGGTCGACGTAGTCTCCAGTGCCAGCTTATCCATCTCAAGCTGAACCGGTAGGGGGTAGTTACCGGTGAAACAAGCCAGGCAAAAGATATCCTTAGGCAAAGCCACAGCTTTAATCAGCCCATCAATGCTCAAATAACCCAATGAATCAGCGCCAATAAAGTCCTTAATCTCAGGAACAGTTTTTCGGGCGGCAATTAGCTCCCGCCGAGTAGCCATGTCCACACCAAAGAAACAGGGATAGCGGATGGGGGGAGCACAAATACGCATGTGCACCTCTTTAGCCCCCGCCTTCCTCAGCAACCTTAGTACCTGAGGAGTAGTGGTTCCGCGAACAATGCTATCATCGATCACCACCATCCGCTTGCCGTCCAGCACGTGGGAGAGGGGATTAAACTTTAGCTTAACGCCAAGGTCCCTGAGCCGCTGATGGGGTTCAATAAAGGTACGCCCTACATAGCGGTTCTTGATTAATCCCTCGACTAAAGGTATCCCTGATTTGAAGGCATAACCGACACCAGCAGCTGTAGCTGAATCAGGTACACCCATAACCAAATCAGCACCTATCGGGTATTCCTCAGCCAGCCCTCTCCCCATCGCCTGTCGCGCCTCGTAGAGAAGCCGTCCGTCAATCACGCTATCGGGGCGAGCAAAGTAGATATACTCAAAAATGCACAGTGCCCTTCTGCTTGCCCCCCCACGATAGCTCTCAAGCCCGTTATCACTAATAGAAACTATCTCGCCCGGTTCGACCTCCCTGACAAAGCTGGCTCCAATATGGTCAAGAGCACAGCTTTCTGAAGCTACCACCCAACCGTTATTAACAGTCCCCAGGCATAATGGACGCACACCAAAAGGGCCACGAACGGCAAACAAATTATGCTTGGTCATGATGGTTAGAGAATATGCCCCCTGCAGGCGATGCATAGCATACCTTATCCTGTCAACCCACTCTTTCTGAGGGGAAGAGAGAATGAGGTTGGCAATAACCTCGGTATCGGTGGAGGTCTTGAAAGTATAACCCTGGTCACAGAGTTCACCATAGAGGTGCTCAGCATTAATGATGTTCCCATTATGGGCTATGGCAATAGTATCTGAGCCCTTGCCCACTGTAACAGGCTGGACATTAATTGCCCGACTGGAACCTCTGGTGGAGTAGCGGTTATGGCCGATGGCAATATCCCCGGTGAGCTGGCTCAACGACCTCTCACTGAACACCTGGGATACCAGACCCATCTTAGCGTAAACCTGGAGATTGCTACCATCGGTGGTAGCAATACCGGCACTCTCTTGACCGCGATGCTGAAGGGCAAATAAAGCAAAAAAGGTAAGTCGGGCTACATCCTCATCAGGGGCATAAACGCCACAAACGCCACAAGACTCGTGCAACTTTATCTGCCTCTTAATTTGCCTCGACTAACCTTACGTATTAATTATAAACTATTTTCTGGTTAAGGGTCAATTTACACCGACTGCGATTTCAGCCAGTCAATAATAATAGCCATTGCCCTGTCATTCCGTCTCAGCCTGTGTCCCGCTCCATCAAATATGATTACCTGCTTAGGCTCCCCCGCCCTAGCATATAGCTTATAGGCATGGCCCACATCCACCACCTCGTCCTTATTGCCATGCACCAGTAATAAAGGCCTGGGGGCAATCTCAGCTACATAGCTAACAGGGTTAACCAACTTGAAGCCACCAACCCAGTCTTCCACAGAAGGAGGAAAATCCTTATCCCTAATGGCACCAATATCGCGAAAGTGGTTGATAACAGACTGTAGGTCATCAGCCTCAATAAGGGAGGTAAATTCTGCTGGGCAGGCACAGGAGGCAACAGATGACACCCTGTTATCTTGTGCCGCCACACATATTGAGACAGCCGCCCCCGCGCTGAAGCCAAGCAGTGACAGGTGAGTTCTATCTACCTCAGGCAAAGCCCATAAATAATCAATGCCTGCCTTCAGGTCCCTAATCCATCCTGAAAGGTCAAGGTTGCCCTCACTAGTCCCAGCCCCCCTGAAATTAAAAGTCAATACCGCCAAGCCCTCACGGCAAATCCTTTCCGCCAGCAGATGATAACCCCTATCATTATTAGGGTCAGGGCGCTTAGCCGGGATACCGTGACAAACGCAAACTGTGGGGTATGGAGGATGGTCACCTCTACCCGGCAGATAGAGCTGACCCGAAATCTTCAAGCCTTCTACCTCAAGAGTAACCTCTGTGTTAAGCATTATGTCAACTTTAACAGCCTGAAAATTCCCCCGACTTAACCGGAGAGGGGGCACCTTTTGGACAACTATCAAGCATTGTTCAGCCTGTTAGTAACTCACCATTGAGCAAACATAGGGATATCATCTCTCACGGACTTATAGCTACACCCCTGATGATACCAAGGCTAACCGCCAGTATTATAGCACACAAAAGACGCAAACGATAAACAGGGCAGATTGCTGTTATCCAGAAGGAATGAGACGCCCCCCCCTTAATTAAACAAACAAGCTATTGTTATCTATATACGGAGTTTGTGCGGCTATCCGATTATTACATTATTCTTTACTTTAAACTGATAGCCGACTCCAAGCACGGTGATGATGTACTTTGGGCTGGTTAGATTAGTCTCAATTTTAGTCCGCAGATACGTGATTCATGGTGGTAAAGGGCTTATTGACTACTCCTTCCGTGCTGGGTTAGAATAGTGAAGTTTACTCTAATCACTCGGGTAGCCAGAGAAGGCATGCCCGTTAATTGATATATATTTAGCGCTATGTTAGCCGTGGTCCGATAACTAGGAGACCATGGAGGTGGATAAAGTTACATAAAGTATGGAGGTAAAGAGTTAGTGCCTAGAATATCTAGAAAAATGCTCGTCATTCTGATGGTGGCAGTTTCTCTCGTTGGCGGTAGTTTAATTTCGTGCACGCAAGGTGCTCCAGCAACGTCCTATAAGATAGGTGTCGTTGCGGCTCAAAGTGGACAGTATGCTGCCTTAGGTACCCAGGGTATACGTGGCATGCAGTTATATGTTGACAAGATAAACGCAGAGGGCGGTATAAATGGCATCCCCGTGGAGCTTGTAGTCTATGATAACAAGAGCGAGGCTACTGAGGCAGCACTGGCAGCCAAGAAGCTGGTGGAGGTGGATAAGGTCCATGTCATTGCTGCCGCCGATGTAACTACCATAACCAGCAGTCTGATACCACTGATTAATGAGATGGAGGTGCCGGGGGTCGGTATCTCAGGGACAATGTTCTTTGATGACCAGCTTGGGAGGTGGTTCTTCAGGCCGATGGGGTCGGAGCCCGACTACACCTTGCTGAACCTTGATTATTTGAGCCGGGATTTGGGCGTTACCGAATATGCCTTGCTGGTAGAGAACAGTGGCTACGGTCAGGGGGGTAAGATATTTCTGCCCCAGCTCAGCCCCAATTATGGCCTGACCATTGCTGAGGAACAGTACTTTGACCCCGGGGCAACCGATGTCAGTCCCCAGCTAACCAATATAAAAAATTCTGGGGCTCAGGCTATATTCATCTGGGGTAGCAGTCCTACCTCAGCCTTAGCGGTCAAGCAGGCACGGGAGATGGGTATCGACCTCCCCATTGTGACAACACCAGCTCAGGTCATGCCACCTTTTCTTGCTGAGTTTGGGAGCTACTATGAGATGGAGCCCTCTATTGTCGCTGTTACCCAGGCAATCGATGTATGGGAGCAACTTCCTGATACCGATCCCTATAAAGAGATGTATCGCAGATTTGACGAGGCATACCAGGAGAAATATGACAGTCGTCCGGCTATGTGGGCTTCTCTTGGCGGCGTCATGGCCCAGCTTATCGAGGATGGCTTAAAGAGAGCAGATGCTGACCCGACCAATGTTGAGGAAACCCGGAGCAAGCTCAGGGATGCTCTGGAGAGTACCAATAACCTGATGACTCTCATCGGTGCCTATACCATGTCGCCTGATGACCACTATGGCGGCATAGACCCGAAGATGGTGTTGGTTACCTTTGCAGACGGGCAGAAGGTTTACCTCCCTAGGTAATTAATTCGCAGATAATTATGGAGTTCCTTTTAGGAAGGTAACTTGGACTTTCCGAATGCATTGCAGATCTTCATTAGCGGTGCAAATCTGGGTGCCATTTACACTGCGCTGGGGCTAGGTTTTTTTGTCATCTACAGTGTAACCCGGTTGGTCAACCTCGCCCAAGGTGAGTTCGTGATGTTAGGGGGGATGCTCACCGTCAGCTTCTATAAGATGGGCATCCCTCTAGTCCCCAGCATCACTCTGGCAGTGATTATCAGTGGGTTAGCTGGTGCTGGGCTATACCGGTTCATCATCTATCCAGCAAGGGGATACTCCCGTCTCACCCAGCTCCTGCTCACCGTTGGCTTTGTCTTCGCTATTCAAGGGGTGGCTCTGCTCATCTGGGGATGGGACTTCAGAAGCCTGCCCGCTTTCTTCAATACCCCCTGTATTCAGCTGTGGGGGGCAACCATTTTCGGCCAGACCCCCTGGGTTATCGGCGTCACCTTGGTTATGGTCATCGGCTTGTTTTTCTTCTTCGGGCGCACCGTTCAGGGTAAAGCCCTTCGCGCCTGTGCTAATGAGCCCCTGGGGGCACGGACTATGGGGGTAAACATAGACCGGATGGCGCTATATTCTTTCATCATGGCGGCTGGTTTAGGGGCTGTGGTGGGAGCGATGATAACCCCACTGACCATGACCTCCTATAGTATGGGCTGGTCGCTGACCATAAAAGGAGTCTTGGCTGCTTTTGTCGGTGGTATAAATAGAGCTGAGGGGGTAATACTGGGTGGTGTAGCCTTGGGAATGATGGAGGCGGCGGCGGCGGGGGTGGTGCCCGGCGGATATCATAATGTTATCGCCCCAGGGATTCTGATAGTGGTGCTTCTGTTACGCCCCCACGGGATATTGGCTATACCAGGGAGAGTAGAATAAAGACGCTGATGAATGCATTTAGAGAAATAAGCAGCAAAATCTCAGCAGTTAAATTGCAAAACCGGGTAATAGCCCTGTTTGCCTTAGTTATGATGACTATACCTTTAGGGATAGGTCCTTACCCTATTTCGGCTATGGTGGATGTGGGACTTTATTCCATTGTAACCATAGGGATTATCCTGCTGATGGGCTTTGCCGGCCAGATATCTATAGGACACGCTGCCTTTTTTGGCATCGGTGCCTATACCTCAGCCATCCTTACCACCCACTATCAATTTTCACCTTGGTTAGCCCTCTTCCTGGGAGCTGCTCTAAGTGGAGGTATAGCTGCTGCCATAGGCAGGGCTATGTTCAGACTGCACGGGCTTATGTTAGCCGGGATAACCCTTGCTTTGAACTTGGTATTCTACCACCTAGTTTGCAGCATGATAGGCCTAACTGGCGGTGCCATGGGACTGATAAATATCCCCCCTCTTATACTGGGTGGGCTTAACTTCTCCCGTTCATTTTTAACTTATTATATGGTCTGGATAATAGCTATCGTGATTCTTGGCTTCTCCTTAAACTTAGCCGATTCTCAGGTAGGGAGAACTCTGAGGTCAATGAATACCCATGCCGGTGGCAGCGAGAATGCCGCTCAGGTTCTGGGGATAAATGTAAATAGCTACAAGGTGCAGATTTTAGTCCTAAGTGCTGTCTACGCCAGTATAGCTGGTAGTATATATGCTCATCATGCCCGCGTTGTAGAACCCGGCACCTTCTTCATCCCGTTCTCAGTGATGGTGGTAATCATGGCAGTCCTTGGCGGGTTGAGAAGCCCTTGGGGAGCCTTTCTTGGGGCGGGCCTGATGATAGGCGTGCGCGAGTTCCTCTGGGAAGTTATGCCGGTGTTCGTCACTGGCGTTACCGGTGCCTATGAGCTCATAGCTTATGGTGTAATCTTGATATTAGCCCTGCTTTTCTTGCCCCGAGGCTTGATTTCACTCTTTGGTAAGGCGTTCACTAAAAGGAGGGCGACGGTTTAATGAAGACCGACTCTGCCGTAGCAAAAGATGCAGTAACCTCTAAAAAGGTCGCCTCAGATAAACTCTTGCTAAAGGTAGAAGATGTATCCATGCGCTTCGGTGTTTTAGCTGTTCTCAAAGGGGTAAGCTTCTCCGTTCCCAAGGGGAATATCTTGGTCATCATTGGTCCCAACGGGGCGGGGAAGTCCACCTTGCTCAAGCTCATCAGCGGGCTTCTTTCTCTTCAAGAAGGGGAGATCTGGTTTAAGCAGCATAGGCTGAGCAAGATTCCCCCACACCGCATCAGTTCCCTGGGCATCACCCAACTTCTTCAGGATGTACAGCTCTTCTCAAGCATGTCGGTTATAGAGAATGTAATGGTTGGCTGTCATTTGCGAACTAGAGCTGGCTTCCTCAGCGCCGGGTTAAAGTTGCCTCAGGCTCAAGCTGATGAACAGAGAATCTTGAAGAGGGCAATGAGTAAGTTATCCTTAGTCGGCTTAGAGCAAAAAGCCTGGGATAATCTCGCTGGTCTTTCTTGGGGACAGCAGAAGCTGGTGGGGCTAGCCCGTGCTTTGGCTACAGGCTCTGACCTGCTATTGCTGGATGAGCCTTATAGTGGCCTACTAGCCGATGAAATCGGTAAGCTGAATCAGCTGATTCTTCAACTCCAGCGTCAGGGGATGACTATCTTGATTGTAGAGCATCTAACCGACGTGTTAATGGGTATTGGCAATCAGGTGATTGTATTGGATTATGGGGAGAAGATTGCGGAGGGCACCCCAGATGAGATCCAACGTAATAAGCGGGTGATAGATGCTTACCTAGGTAGTGGGTAACAGAAGATAAAGGGAGTTAGCACATGGTAGGGAAAAACAACTCCATATTAGACATGGTGGATGTTCATGCTAGATACGAGTCGGTGCCGGTATTACGGGGAGTATCTCTTTATATTAAGCAGGGAGAGATGGTAGTCCTTGTTGGGCACCATGGTTCGGGCAAGACGGCTATACTGAAAGCCATCTGTGGTCTCCTGCCTGTAGTTAAGGGCGAGGTGCTTTTCGATGGCTTGTCCATCCAAGGTCTACCCCCGGAGAAAATAGTGGGGCTGGGTATAGCCTATGTAGATGAGATGAAGTTGCTTTTCCCCGCTATGAGTGTGATAGATAATCTCATCCTAGGTACCTATCACCGGCACCGACGTGAGAGAAGGGATCATATAGAGCAAGATATCAAGACTGTTTGTCAGCTCTTCCCCGTTCTTGCAGAGAGAAAGAAACAATATGCAGGGACTCTCTCCGGTGGGGAGCAACAGATGCTGGCAATTGGCCGAGCTCTTATGTCACGCCCCAAGCTACTCCTGCTGGATTGCCCTACACTGGGGCTGGCTCCTAAGCTGGCAAAGAAGGTAGTGCAAGCCCTCTCAGAATTGAGGGACCATGGGATTGCCATTCTCTTGATTGCCCAGAAACTGCAACAGGTAGTTGATGTCGCTGACCGAGGGTATGTTATGGAAAGGGGAGGAATTATCCGAGAAGACTCTCCCCAGGAATTGCTCTACGTAGGAGAGCATAGCCGGTTTGTCTCGCCAAAGACATAGCCAAATACCGTTCTTCTCATACCACCAATTATGCGAGCCATAATTAAACCGTTTAGAATAGTTCTGGATAGTCGCGTAACAAAAGAAGCCATTGTTACCTGAAAAAATGTAACGCCCGAAATGCTATAATAAAGCGGATAGTGAACAAGCCAACAGTAGAGCGCCATGTCAAGATAGTGTGCACCCTGGGTCCTGCTAGCAGTTCTCCTGAAGTCATTGGGAGGATGTTGAGAGGCGGCATGGACATTGCACGGCTTAATTTAGCCCATAGCACCCTTGAGGAACATAGACAACTTATTTCGGAAGTTCGCTTGGTCAGCCAAAAGCTCAAACCCTCTACGGGCATCCTCCTTGACCTCCCTGGGTCAAAACGCCGCATCGGCGATGTCAAGAGCGCCTTCGGAGAACACCTCGAGTTTGCCCTCTCTCAGAGCGCTGATTTCATCGCCCTCTCCTACATTTCCTCCGCGCGAGAGGTAGAAGGGGTTAAGAAACTACTTAAAGAAATGAATGCTGACATACCTGTCATCGCTAAGATAGAGCGGACGCAAGCTCTGCGAGAAAGCGACATGATACTTGAGGTCTGCGAAGGGATAATGGTAGCTAGGGGAGACTTAGCACTTGAGATAAGCATTGAGAAAGTGCCATTGGCCAGTAAGCGTCTTATAAAGGAGGCTAATCACCATGGAAAGCCAGTGATAACAGCCACTGAGATGCTAGAGTCAATGGTACAATCGGCTACCCCAACTAGGGCAGAGGCTGCTGATGTAGCCAATGCTGTTCTTGATGGCACCGATGCCCTGATGCTCTCCGAGGAAACATCTGTTGGAAGTTACCCTGTCAAAGCTACCGAGACAATGGCAAGAATAGCCTTGGAAGCTGAGGCATCGCTGCCCTTCGAGCAAATATTCCATGAGAGGTGGCAGGATGTTCTTCCTGAGGTAAATGATGCCACGGCTAGAGCAGCTTGCCAAGTAGCCCATCAGGTGCAAGCCAAGGCCATCGTAGCTTTCACTGCTGGCGGAACAACGGCTTTACGGGTATCGAAGTATAGACCGCGCCAGCCCATTCTAGCTGTAACCCCGTCTGAACGCGTTGTGAGACGCCTTTCATTATATTGGGGGATCCTCCCTATCAGGAATCCTGATCCCCAAAGCCTAGAGGACGCCTTTGGGATGGCAAAGAAAGTGGTGCTGGAGATGAATGCCGCTAGGAGAGGCGACCTCATAGTGATTACTGCCGGACTTCCTCTGGCTGTTCCGGGAAGCACCAACCTGCTCAAGGTACATATTGTCTGAACCTACCGGCGAACTTAGTCAACAGCGACGTTAGGACATAACGCTTGAAGTACGGGATAGCCGACAGAGTTGAGATGCGATATCCGCCTAATTGCAGCTAGGGTTTCTCATCTTGTCAAAGGTAACAGTTCGTCAAATTGTTATATAAAAAAGGGGAGCAAAACTGCTCCCCTTAAGTCTTATCCGCTAAATCCTGGTTACCACTGCACGAACATTGGCATGACCACGTGGATGTAGTTATCCACGCCTACTGGACGGAGAACCCCAGGGCTTGACGGATTAGTAGTCTCCAGGGCTACTTGACCCTCCTCATCAAGCACACTAAGGACATCGATTAAATATTTGCCATTGAAGGCAATCTTCGCCTCTTCACCCTCAACAACGGCATCAATCTCACCGACATCCTCACCTATTTCTTCTGAGCGGGCAGAGATAGTCATCTTGCCTGGGGTTAGCTCACCACCGGGGGTCATCACCAAACGAACAATGCCACTGCCATCACGGGCAAAGATGGAGGCGGTCTTGGCCGCTCTTAAAAAGGCAGCAACATCAACTACCACCCGCGTATTGTAGCTCTGAGGAATAAGCTGACCATAATTGGGGAAACTGCCCTGAACCAGCTGAGATACTAACTCGATATCCTTTAGCCGAAATAGAGCCTGGCTCTTATCGGGGTCTACTGTCATCTCCACCGCCTTCTCCTGGTCACCTATAAGCCGGCTTAGCTCAGCCAGGGTGCGTGCTGGAATAATGACCTTAGCCTTTTGGCTAACCGGGGTGGCAAGAGGTAACTTATATACCGCTAACCTAAAACCATCAGCCGCAGCTAGTGTCACTGAATCACCTTTAAATTCAGCATCAACACCGGTAAGCACCGGACGAGACTCCTCAGTGGCAGCAGCAAAGACCACTTGGTTAATCCCCTGACAAAGGTCTCCTACCTCAACCTTGGTGGCAATACCCTGCGCAACCTTAGGTATGGGGGGAAAATCCTTGGCATCAACTCCGCTGATTCGTGCTTCAAATCGGGCACACTTTAGCTCCATGGTCTTGGTCTGTGGAATAAGGGTAATGCTAACCTTATCATTGGGTAGGGAGTTAATAAACTCGGTGAGAAGCCGAGCAGGGACAGTGATCTCCCCCGCTTCCTCCACCTTAGCCCCAATCCGGCAGCTGATAGCCAGCTCCAGATTAGTAGCAGCCAGCTTAAGCCGCGACTTCTCTGTAGCTACGAGGACATTATTGGTTATAGGCAGGGTTGTCCTAGTAGCTACCGCTCTCCCCACCACATTAAGCCCTCGGTTTAGATTCTCCTGAAGACATGTTAGCCTCATAATGCACCCCCAAAAAGTATACTCCTGTAGTTGAGTAGTATATACCAATGAGCAACTTTACTCAAGGACGATTGTCCCGCTTTTGCCACCACTTTTTCTGATTAGCCGAATGTTCTCAATCTGGATGCCCCGGTCTACCGCCTTACACATATCATAGATAGTCAGGGCAGCAACAGCGGCGGCAGTAAGCGCCTCCATTTCCACCCCGGTCTTACCCGTGCTCTTTACCGTGGTGGTAATGTCCACTGCGCTATTTTCTTCATCCAGGTTGAACTCAACCTTAATATCTCCAATAATAACTGGATGGCACAGGGGTATTATCTGCGAGGTCTGCTTAGCCGCCATAATACCAGCTAACTGGGCTACAGCTAAAACATCCCCCTTGGCCACCCCGCCCTTCTTTATCAGGGCAAGGGTAGAAGCCTTCATCCTGACCCTGCTTTTGGCTACCGCCTCACGCTGGGTATCAGGCTTGCCGGTAACATCTACCATTCGAGGTCGACCTGAGGCATCCATATGTGTTAGCTCTCCCATAATTAACCCCCTACCTGAGTCATAGGGCGACCTTCATGCGTCAGCCCCTCTTTAAGGTGATGACGCAGCGGCTTTTGAGTAACCGCCGCCTCAATCAGCTGTTTCAGCCCAGCCGAAGATATACCGCCACGCAGGGGCTGCTTCAAATCTATTTCATCCTCGGCTAACAAACAAGGGCGTAATTTGCCATCGGCGGTAAGCCGTAGCCGATTACAATGAAAGCAGAAGTGCTCACTAACCGGGGTAATAAAGCCAACAGTACCCCTGGCATGAGGAAAACGAAAATACCTGGCTGGTCCATTACCAACACTGGGGAGGCAAGGCTTTAATTCGCCCGACTGTTCCAGGCGCCTTCTTATATCACTGACCGAGATAAAATATGAGGTTTTGGTGCTCACCATGCCAACAGGCATAAACTCAATAAAGCGCACATGCCACCCCTCTTCAATAGTCTTAGTAGCAAAATCAAGAAGCTCGTCATAATTAATCCCAGACATAACCACCATATTAATCTTAACTGGCTTAAGCCCAACCGACCTGGCAAGCTTGATACCCTCCAACACATCATCAAGAGCGAGGCTACCGCGAGTGATGGACTTAAATTTGTCTGGCTTAAGGGTATCCAAGCTGATATTAACCCGTTGTAAGCCCGCCTGTTTCAGTTCAGTGGCATAACGACCGAGCAAGGTGCCGTTTGTCGTCAAAGAAATATCATCTATGGCATCTATCCGCGCCAACATTTTTATCAATTCGGTCAGTCCTAACCTCACCAGGGGTTCACCACCGGTAACCCTTACCTTATTTATACCCAGCTCAGCAGCCGCTTGAGCTATGGTACGGATTTCCTCATAGGTAAGAATGTCCTTATGAGACATCAGCGGTACACCATCAGCCGGCAGGCAATAGATACAGCGCAGATTGCAACGGTCAGTTACCGAGATACGCAAATAGTTTATCGGACGCTGGAAGGAATCAGAAAGCCCGGTCATATCCTAACCCCTTCAGTGTTTGCGGTACTTCTCTCGCTGCCTTTCCCCGGTGACTCACCTGGTTCTTGATATCCAGAGATAATTCAGCCATTGTCTTGCCTAAATCAGGTAGGTAGAAGATGGGGTCATAGCCAAAGCCCTGCTCCCCTTTGGGCTCAAAGGTGATAAAGCCACCACACTCACCGGAGCAAAGCTCTACCTTGCCATCGGGTGTAGCTATAGCAATAATGCACCTGAAACAGGCGGAGCGCTTCTCCCAGGGCACTCCCTTAAGCCGCGCCAATAGGTAGCTGACCCTGTCTCTATCTGAAGCCCCTTCACCAGCATAGCGAGCCGATAGCCGACCGGGCTCACCACCCAACACATCCACCTCCAGTCCTGAATCATCAGCTAAAGCCAACAGGTGAGCCTCAGCAGCTAAGGTCGTTGCCTTTAATCTAGCATTCTCCTCCAAGCTTTCACCTACCTCATCGACAGTAGTAGTTACACCCAGTTCAGCCAAGGTAACCAGCTCAAAGGGTATGCCTTGGAGTAAACTCCTATATTCACGCACCTTAGCCTCATTATTTGTCGCCAGAAGTAATTTGTAACGCAATGGCACTCCAGAACAAGCAATCTGCTCAGAGATTACCGAATAAACTCGTCAAGGGTCATGGCAGGCATAGTCATAGTCTGCAACGTACCCCTTGAACCCAGCTCCACAGCTACCTTAGACACAGTGATATTATCTGGAGCCTCCAAGATATTGATAAAGTCATATAGGCCCAAAAGGGCATACTGGGCTACTATCTTAACCCCCATGGCCTCGACCTCTTTATTCACCTCTTTGATTCGCTTTGGTTTGTCTTTTATCGTCTTCCTTCCCTCATCAGTTAAAGTAGTAAACATAACATAAAGCGCCATTTGCCTTACCTCCATTTACATATTACTCAAGGTCGGTAAACCTTCTCGCCAGTTTTTTCACCACTTGAGACATAGTGGTATATTCCATCTCCTCCAAAGGCAGACGGTGGGGCTCAAAAGGACCGTGACGACGGAGAAAATCAGCGACATCGTTGGCTTGCTGACGAGCATTATCAAATGACTTATCCTTAAACATGTCACGCGGCCCAACAAGCTTACCATCAGCTAATTGAAAACCGAGAGCAGCAACTCGGGGAGGTCCATCAAAACGGGTGGGGGTGGCATCCTCAATAGCCACTGGCATGAGAGGACCATGATGAGAGCCCCGCATCCACCCCTCTACCAGTAACGGCAAAGTAAATGGCTCCAGAACCTCTCCTACTGCTGGAAACTGACTCTGAGAGCGTACAACACACACCGGGTCATCCTTACCCACATATCGCCCGGCAATAAAGGATAAACGCTGGGTAGAAGATACTGCGGCTATCTCATTGGTCTCCCGCTGATAGACCGCTTTCACCGCATAGCGTGAAGGCGCCCCGATAAAAGCGAGCAGGTCGTAAATCTCTTCTGGGGCGTTAAGGATTATCTTTTTATGCTCCTTGACATCATGCACTTCGAAGGCGAAACCAGTGTGCATATTGGGAGCAATAACCAACCCGATAGTGTTAAACGGGTCAGCAAAAATCTTATATAAGGGCATATTCCACGCCCCGGCCGAGGTCTTATCAGCCATAAATATAATAACCGGCTCGGAAACACGCTCCTCAAACTCCATCTCAGCCACCCCGGGACCCATTCCCTTAACGTTGCCGGAGAAGGCATCCGAGAGTAAATCCTGCCCAGCGCCATATAGTTTTAAGTCTCTAGCTACCTGAGTGCCCTCAACAAAGGTATCCCAGGCTAATTTATGTATTTTTTCATTATCTTCACCTCGCTGGTGGGTCATAATCAGTTGCAGGTCATCACCACACTTGGTTACATGATAATCAATCAGCAGCCCCTCTCCCTGAGCCTTGGCCAGGCACTCATCAGCCTTGGCTAAGACAAAAGGGTGAGAGTCAGAATGTCCTACATACCCACCAATATCAGCCTTAATTACACTCAATGTGATCTTCATAATTCCCTCCCTTATAAAATTTGGTTAATACTCAATCCCCCGCCGCGCCTTTATCCCTTTCTCGTAAGGATGCTTAATGTTACGGCACTCGGTGACCAAGTCTGCCAGTTGAATTAACTTGTCATCAGCCCTGCGACCAGTGAGGATAAGCTCCACATTGGGCGGTTTGTCATTAATAAGCTTAATCACATCGTCTAATGCCACCAGCTTCCAAGCTACCGCTAGATTGACCTCATCTAGCACCACCAAGTCATATTTGCCACTAAGCACTGTCTCACGGGCGAGTGCCAGTGCCTTCCTTGCCTGCTCTCTGTCCTCCGGCTTGATATTCTCAGGGTCAATGAATTCCCTGCTACCACACCTGACTACATCAAAATTGGGTAACTGGGAGAGAATGTTCCACTCTCCATAAGGGTAATCACCCTTCATAAAGCAAATAAAATAGACCTTTAGACCATGGCCCATGGCTCGGATTGCCGTCCCCAGTGCGCATGTGGTCTTGCCCTTGCCATCGCCCGTGACAACCTGAACCAAGCCCTTAGGAGAGGGTTTTGACGGTGGACGCTGTGGTGATACCTGTTCCATCAATGAAAGCCCCTAACCAAAAATTGAGCGACCGAACAGCCAAAGAACACGTTAGCGGTGGTGAAAGTCTAACAACCTCACCCAGCCATGTCAAGGAATGAGACAAAAGGAGATATTGTTCTCATAGCAACAACAATGATATGATAGTTGCTAGCAGAAAGGAGATAAAACTACCATAGAAATAATCCCTGCTATAGACCTCAGACAAGGTAGGTGCGTCCGCCTCTATCAGGGTGACTATACTCAGGAAACGGTATACTCTGACGACCCGGTAGAAATGGCTCTGGAGTGGCAATCACGGGGAGCACCAAGGTTACACATCGTTGACCTTGATGGTGCCGCTAAGGGTGAACTCTGTAATCTGGACATTATCACCCAAATAGCAAGCGTGTTATTAGTCCCTACCCAGCTGGGTGGTGGCATTCGTGACCTGGAGACGATAAAGCAACTACTTAAAGCCGGCATAGAGCGGGTCATTCTGAGCACAGCTGCCGTGGAAGACCCCCAGCTGGTCAAAGAAGCATGCCGTAGCTTCCGGGAGTCTATAATTGTCAGCGTTGACGCCAGCGGAGGAGATGTTGCCATACATGGCTGGCGTGAACAAACAACGATAAAAGCCGCAGAACTCATCCAATCAATGGTTGAGCTAGGGGTTAGACGTTTTATCTACACCGATATCAGCCGTGATGGCACTCTGACCGAGCCTGATTTCACCGCCATCGCTGACCTAGTTTATACCTTTAAATTACCTATCATTGCCGCCGGTGGCATTTCAACACTGACGCACATTAAAATGTTGAAGCAGCTCGGTGTAGAGGGCGCTATAATAGGCAAGGCACTTTATACCGGAGACATCAAACTAAAACAAGCCATATCCGCTGCTGATTGAGAAAGGGAGAGAGGTTGGCAAAGAATATAAAATTTGATGAAAAGGGACTCGTCCCGGCAATCGTTCAGGATGCCGATAGCGGCGAGGTGCTGATGCTCGCCTATATGAATGAGGAGGCACTGCGCCGAACTCTGTCCAGTGGTGAAGCCTGGTTTTATAGCCGTAGCCGAAAGAAGCTCTGGCACAAGGGTGAGACCTCAGGCAACCGCATCAAGGTGCGTTCAATACGAAAGGACTGTGATAGCGATACCATCCTGATTTTGGGACATCCCACAGGCCCGGTGTGTCACACCGGCAATAAGACCTGCTTCTTTGAGGAGCTGACCGAACAAGACATAGAAGCAGGTCCTCAAGAGGAAGCTTGAGCTTCCTCCCCAACCCCATCAATCTCCACCATTCTCTTCAATGCCGATAGGGCGACCTCAAGCTGACTGTCATCAGGCTCGCTGGTGGTCAGTCCCTGTAACCACAACCCTGGAGCGAGGAAAGCCTTGACCAACCTGCTGTCGGAATGCCTGGCGCCAAAGTAGGTCGCCTCATAGCCAAGAGCGGCAATAGCAGGGATGAGGACCACTCGCGACAGCACCATCACCCCCAATGAGGGGCGACCAATAAGAGCAAAGACGATGATGGCTATAATCAAAACGATAAAGAGAAAACTGGTCCCGCAACGCACATGAGCGGTGCTATACCCCTTCACCGCCTCCATCTCTAACGGAACGCCAGCCTCATAGGCGTTCACCACCTTATGCTCGGCACCGTGATAAGCAAACACCCGCCTGATACTGGGGGATAATGTCATCAATTTAAGATAGGCAATGAAAATACCCAGTCGGATGAAGCCCTCTATCAAATGGAAGACGATGGACGACTGAATATAACCACCCACTAAATTGGCAAGGAAGAGGGGTGCTAGGAAGAAGAGGGCAACAACCAAAGCCACCGTACCGACCATCGCCCCCCAAGCTACCCATCCACTAATCTTCTCCTTTTCCTCCTCTTCTTCCATAGAGAGATTGGCTGAGTGGAGCAAAGCCTTAATACCCAGAACCATAGACTCAATCAAGACAACCACGCCCCGAATTAGCGGGATTCTCCTCGCCCTACTAGTAGAGATAGCGAGCAATGGCTGGGGATCTATAACCACCTCCCCATTGGGTCGGCGCACAGCGATTACCGCTGCCTTCCGCCCCCGCATCATCACCCCTTCAATAACCGCCTGCCCGCCATAATAAAACCTCTTGGCCATAACAAACCCCGTTAATAAAAAAGGAGCAGCGTCACTGAACTGCTCTTCTCTCTACAATAAACCTTCTTAACCCTCTAACTTATAGCGCCGCTTAAACCGCTCCACCCGTCCCGCAGTATCTATTACCCTGCGCTCCCCAGAGAAAAAGGGATGACACTTACTACACACCTCCACCTTCAATGTCTTCTCGGTGGCGCCAGTAGTAAAGGTATTACCACAAGAGCAAATTACCTTGGCATCGGTATAATATTTCGGGTGAATCTTATCCTTCATACTACTCGGAGTAAACGCTAACCTTTCTCTTATTTTTGCTGGCAGGCTCAAATTTAACCACGCCGTCTATAAGAGCATAGATAGTATAATCCTTGCCTACGCCCACATTATTGCCAGGGTAAATACGTGTGCCCCGCTGCCGAACCAAAATAGTCCCGGCGTGCACACTCTGCCCAGCGTATCTCTTCACGCCAAGCCGCTTAGCCTGGCTATCCCGCCCGCAGCGGGTAGAGCCGCCTCCCTTTTTATGTGCCACTCGCCATCACCTCTTCTTTTTTGCGTCGCCGAACCTTCTTCTTCGGCTCACCTGAGACACCCTTCAACCCCACTATCTTATCTATCAATAACCTGGTATAAAGCTGACGATGCCCCTTCTTCCTGCGGTAACGCACCTTTGATTTATACTTGAAGACTATAATCTTCTCGCCCTTGCCCTCCCCCTGTGAGGTAGCCACTACCTTCGCCCCCTCAACAATAGGCTGGCCTACAGTTACCTTGTCACCATCAGCGATAAGTAATACCTTATCCAGCTCGACAGTATCACCCTCAGCTACATCCAGGCGTTCTACATCTATAGTCTGGCCAGGGCTTACCTTATATTGCTTACCGCCAGTCTCAACAACAGCGTAAATCTTCCCCACCTCCTATGTCAAACAATACATTGTATCAATTGACCCGATATAGTGTCAAGGATAAGCGACCCTCTGCTGTAGCTTTACAATCTATGTATTACAAGTTTGCCCAGATACACAAAACACTCACGCCAAAGGCATCAATTGGAGTAAGCGACCATATCTGGACAACAGAGGAGATTGTAAAGAAAGTTAGTGGGGTAGCTCAAGCAT
>DAOWAU010000146.1 GCA_030634425.1 Dehalococcoidia bacterium | reverse complement strand
TTCTTCATTGTTAGGAGCAATCCCCCAGGCAATAGTCCCCCCTCGTTCCAGGAATTTTTTTACCTCAGCAGGATACAGGCTTAGCGACTGAGCATAGTTATAAGCATCAAAGCTCAGGATGTCAGCACTGGTATCCAGCAGAACCGACCAGTCAGTACTGCCACAGCAGTGGACCCCTTTCAGTCCGTTAATACCGGCAAAGACCCCTTCCAGCAAGCTGATAACCTTTTTCGAGGAACCTATGTCGGCGGCGATGGCATCATAGGAAACCATATATGGCTCATCAACAAAGATAATGGTATTTGTGGAGATTTTCCTCAACTCTTTTTCCTGCCAGCTTGCCTTTAGCCTGAGAAATTTAGCCGCCACCTCACTGAGAATGTCATCATAGATTATAGCCCGGCCACTATCATCAGTAACCACTAGCCCCCAGGTAACAGGTCCGGTTATTTGCCCCTTAACTGCCAGCGGTGACAGACCCTTCAAGTCCAGGAAGCTGTGGAGACCAGCGGCGTAATCGGGGCTAATGGGATATTTATCAATATTATTCTCCAAATAATCGGTATAGAACTGCTCCAACGGCTTATCCATGTCCCGGGAGCGGTCGATATAGATACTATCCCCCTTGAGCACCAGCCCGGGAAAGCCATGACTGAACTGGACACACATACCCTCCATAAAAGTGCGTTGGGGCAGCTGCGGCCAGGCCGGGATGTCTTTAAGGTAGTGGGTGACCTGGGCGCATGCCGCCGCTGGGTCAGTATGTGGCATGCTACCAATGATAGTCGGTAGGCAGCCAAACTCTATACCGGGCATAGTGCCGTTAACCCTCTCCTTTGGTTAAATACTTGCCAATAAGCAGGCCCAACTTTTGCTTCTGTTGGGCGGGCATTGCCTCTGGGGCAGTAACAATAGCCGTCTTCAGAGCAGTAGCACACTCGCAGTCGCGCTTTTCCGGTATTCGGCTGACGGCTAGCTTGATAATTTTCTTGGCGGTATCAATGTTCTGGTTCTGGGTTTTCAGAACGACATCTATGGTAACTGGCTCTTTTCTCTCATGCCAGCTATCATAATCGGTAACACAACCAATAATAGCATAGCAGATTTCCGCTTCCCGTGCCAGCTTGGCCTCGGGCAGTGCCGTCATGCCAATAATGTCAGCTCCCCAGGAACGGTAGAGTCGCGATTCAGCCCTGGTGGAGAAGGCAGCGCCTTCCATAACTACATAGGTGCCCCTGGGATGAACACTAGCCCCCGCTTCCTGTGCTGCCTCAAATAAAATCCGGCTCAGCACCGGGCAGAAAGGGTGGGCAAAGGGGATATGGGCGACAATGCCTTCGCCGAAGAAGGAATTGACCCGGCTTCGGGTGCGGTCAATCAACTGGTCAGGGATAAGCAGGTCGCCGGGCTTAATCTCTTCCTTAAAGCTACCCGCTGAGTTAGTGGCAATGATATACTCCACCCCCATCGATTTGAGGGCGTAGATATTAGCCCTCGTCGGAACTTCGGTAGGGGAGATAGTATGCCCCTTACCGTGCCTGGGGAGGAAGGCAATCCCCACCCCCTCCAGCCTGCCCACAATTATACTATCGCTCGGCTTGCCGAAGGGTGTTTTTATGTCAACTTCCTCGATATTGGTCATCCCCTCAATATCATACAATCCCGTCCCCCCCATAACCCCAATTTTAGCCTGTGGCATTAGAAGACCTCCTTATTAACAGCTTACTTACCAAGGCGGGTCGCCATGGCTTTTATGATGTTAAAGCATTAGTTTATAACTCTCATCAAACCACCCCCTTCAGCCCCTCCCCATACGGCTCGGTTATTATACCCTTTTCGGTGATGATGGCGGTGATGTAGCGGTGGGGGGTAACATCAAAGGCGGGGTTCTGGGCTTGAGTCCCCTCAGGAGCGATGCTTACCCCCTGAATGTGGGTTACCTCTTCCTGGCTCCTCTGCTCAATCGGGATTTCATCACCTGAAGCTAAAGATAGGTCGATGGTGGTGGTGGGGGCGGCGACATAGAAGGGGATGTCATTCTCCTTAGCCAGCAACGCCAGGGTGTATGTGCCAATCTTGTTGGCAGTATCACCATTAGCCGCAATCCGGTCAGCACCAACAATGACACAGTCAACCTCTCCCCGGCTGATAAAGTAGCCCGCCATAGAGTCGGTGATAAGGGTAAACGGGATATTAGCCTGCTTCAGTTCCCAG
>DAOWAU010000052.1 GCA_030634425.1 Dehalococcoidia bacterium | reverse complement strand
CCAGCCAGACACCTAGCATTATAACAAGACCAGCCAGTCGAAACAAAGGGATGGCCACCGCCAAAGCGATAGCAGTGGCTATAAGGAGTCTACGCCAGTTAGTCCCCTCTTTGAATACCGTCCCCAGACCTGATGGTCTGGCATAGGGGTAGGCGAAAACAGCATAGACCATCGCCCACCGACTTAACGTTGGCATAAGCACCAGGGTCGGCATCATCAGGGTCGGAGGCACGCTGGTTAACGAGGCATATTTGACCAATAGTAGGAGAAAGACGCCAGCAATACCGAAAGCACCGGCCCGGCTGTCGCGCATCACCTGCCATCGGGCCTTGGCGGTCTTGTGACCGCCTATGCCATCCATGGTGTCAACAAAGCCATCAAGGTGAAGGCCACCACTTAGCACCGCCACGCCCACCAGTAACAGCCCGCCGACCACATTTGAGGGCAGGATAAATTGCAATAGCCAGTACGCCCCGGCCAGAATAAGCCCGATAATGAGGCCGACTAAAGGGAAATATCCCGTCGAGCGGGCCAGTTCTTCAGGGGCAACCTCGCGCCGTCGGAGTACCGGCAGAATAGTTAAGAACCTTAAAGCGGCTAAGAAGCTCAACTCTCCTCTTCCTTTTCTGACACTCCGGCTTCGGCAAAGGTGTCCATCTCTGCCAGGACCCTGGCCGCCGTCTCAGCCAGAAATATTCCCAGTCCAGCGCCTGTGCCCTCACCCAAACGCATACCCAGATTCAGTAGCGGTTTGAGTCCTAGATACTCCAGTAGGGGGCGATGTCCACTCTCCGCCGAACAATGAGAGGCGATAAGGAAATCCTTTAGACCCGGTGCGATTGCGGTGGCAATAAGGGCGGCAGCGCCAGAGATGAAGCCATCAATAACCACCGGGATTCGGTGGGCGGCGGCAGCCAGCATCGCTCCAGCCAGTCCAGCGATCTCAAAACCACCTACTTTAGCCAGGACGTTCAGGGGCTTTTCTGGGTCGGGGTGATTTACCTCAATAGCCCTCTTCACTACCTCTATCTTGTGGGCTAGCTGCTCATCGGTGAGACCGGTGCCACGGCCGGTGCTCTCCTCTACCGGTTTTCCCGTTATCACCGCACAGATGGCGGCGCTGGGGGTAGTATTGCCAATACCCATGTCTCCGGTGCCGATGATATCCAGCCCCTTGGTTACCTCAGCGGTCACTATCTCGATACCGGCTTCAATTGCCTTTATCGCCTGTTCTTCAGTCATTGCCGGCCCTTGAGCGATATTCTGTGTGCCCGGAGCTACCTTTCGTGATAGAAGCTGAGGATGGGGTTTGAGGTCGGTGGCTACCCCCATATCAACCACGATAACCCTGGCGCCAACCTGACGGGCGATTACGTTTATCCCAGCCCCGCCACCGAGGAAATTATGAACCATCTGGGCGGTTACATCTTGAGGCCAGTTGCCCACCTTTTCTGCTACTACTCCGTGGTCACCAGCCATAGTGACAACAGCCTTTTGCTTGATGCTGGGCAGCGGCTTGGCCTGAATGCCGGCAAGCTGTATGGAGAGCTGTTCCAGCCTGCCTAGGCTGCCTGGTGGTTTGGTCAGCGTATCCTGTCGTGCCTGCGCCTGGGCCATAGCCTCCTTGTCCAGAGGTTTTATCATGCTGATGGTTTCGGGTAAAAGCGTCGCCATGTTATCACTCCTATTTCTATGCTTGTTATAGTAGGGTAGGGGTTTTATCCCCTGTGCCTTTTAACTCCTTAAGGGTATTGATTAGTTTCTGGCATTCAGGCATGGTGAGCACCGCGATGCGCACATACTCCGGCAAGCCGAATGAGGCACAGTCACGGACCATAATGCCACGCTTTAACAAACTGGCTCGAAACTGCTTGCCGTTGCCTACCTTTACCAGGAAGAAGTTGGTTTTTGACGGTAGCACGGCGAACCCCATGTTCCTCAACTCTCCCACCAAAAACTGCTTTGCCTGCCTGATCTTCGAGTCACACTGTTTAAGATATTTATCATCTTTCAGGACAAGAACCCCTGCCTTCTGAGCCACCGCATTGACATTCCACGGGGGGCAGACCTTGCGCAGGGTGCGGATAATTTCCTTACTGGCCACAGCGTAGCCCAGACGTAGCCCGGGCAGGGCATAGTCCTTGGTCATGGAGCACACACAGATGATGTTTCCCTGTGGTATTAACTCGGTAGAAGACCAACTTTCTTCGGCGAAGGCGCTATAAGCCTTGTCTAGGATGAGTAGGCTCTGAGGGCGCGCCTGTAAAACCTGCTCAATCTCCTGCCGAGATAGATACTGTCCGGTGGGATTATTGGGATTGCAGATGAAAACCCCTTTGGGTTGGTGCTGTTGGATAAGGGCAACCGTCTTATCGGTATCGAAGGCGAAGCACTCTTCCTCTTTCCCCCATTGCTCTAGGATTTTGGTGCCGACGGTCTGGCAGGCAACCTCGTACTCACCGAATGTTGGTTTGAGGATGATAACCGAATCGCCATGACCAAAGTAAGCCAGCGCGATGAGGCGAATAATCTCTGTAGAGCCACTGCCAACAATGATGTTATCCGGGGGAACCCCCAGTTTTTCGGAGAGGCGCGCTCTTAGCTCGGTAGCCTCAGAATCAGGGTAGCGGTCAATGACCACAGAATCAAAGACGTCCCTTATCTCTGGCGGGAAGGAAAACGGATTAAAGCCGACGCTAAAGTCGATTACTTCATCGGCGGTGAGCCCCATGGCGTCGAGTTCGGCGTAATTCGGCCCACCGTGAGGGCAGGCTGCTAACTTCTCTATTTCCGGTTTAGGTTTAATAGACAAAACGACTCACTCCAATGGCGAAACATATTGAAATCCAGATGGCCATCGCTATTTGCGTCAGGCTTAACGACTTATCAATGGTCTCTGGAACCAGGGTGGCATTGGCGCTGCCCAGTCTGTAGCGGTCTACCTTTTCCAGCTGTATGTTCAGGGCACCGGCGGCGGCAGCCATCGGCCAGCCAGCATTGGGGCTCTCCGTTTTAGCATGGTCGCTGAGCGCCACCTGCCATGCTCTCCTGCCACCGCGCCTGGAGAAAAAGGCAGCCAGAACCAGAAACATCGCTGTCAGCCTGGCTGGTATATAATTAAGCACATCGTCCAGTCTACTGGCAAACTTTCCCAGATACTCATACCTGCCATGGTAGCCTATCATACTGTCCAGTGTGCTGACAGCGCGGTAGGCAATAGCCCCGGGGACACCAAGAATCAGGAAGTAGAATAAAGGCGCCACAAAGCTGTCACAGGTGCTCTCGGCAACCGATTCCACCGCCGCCGATACCAACAGCGGCTTGGGCAGGGCGCTGGTGTTACGGCTGACTAGAGCGCGTAGCTCAAAGCGTGCCTTGTCCAGCTTATCATCGTGGAGCAGGCTCTTTATCTTAAGCGCCGTTGTTCTCAGCCCCCTGAAGCTGAAGGTCAGGTTGAGAAGTAGTGCCCCCACTATGAGATAGGCAACAAAGTTAACCCCTTTAAGATATGCCAGCAGGAAGTAGGCGGGAACGGCAAATAGGGCGACAACGGCTACGGTAATCATGACCCCGTAGGCAAGGTGATGCGAAGTCCCGTGGCTCAACCCCATTCTCTCCAGGAATGAGATAAACCTCCCCATCCAGGCCACCGGGTGGAAGGTGTCAGACGGCTCACCCAAAGCGAAATCAAAAATTAGCGCCAGCGCCAGTAGCCACAGAATATCCATCACTTATTAGCTCTCGAGTTTTTACTGTCGCCCACCCTGGGCAATACTACGGGCAGACCACTCAGGGGGTGGGTGAGAACATAGTTCCCCGGCCCGTATACCTCCTCGAGGTTTTGGGCATTAATAACCTCTGCCGGTGTGCCCTCAGCGTGAATCCCCCCCTGATTTACCAGAAGTAGACGGTCACAATAATGGACAGCCAGGTTAAGGTCATGCAGGGCCACCACTACGGCCAGTTTATTCTTCTGGCACAGCCCTTTGATCAGGTCAAGAATCTCAATCTGGCGGCTGATATCCAGATTGGCTGTGGGCTCGTCCAGAAGAATAGCCTCCGTCTCCTGGGCCAGGACACGGGCGATAACCACACACTGGATCTCACCTCCAGAAAGCTCGCTTATCCTTCTTTCGGCGAGAGGTTGAGTGGATGTTTGTTTCATAGCCTGCCAGGTAATCTCTATATCCCTCGGTCCTTCATACTGGAAGAGACCGAGGTGGGGATTTCTGCCCATGAGCACAATGTCAAAGGCGGTAAAGGCGCTGGGCAGAATTGGGGTCTGGGGAACGACACCTACCAGGACGGACAGCTCCTTTCTTGGTATCCGGGAGATATCCCTATCATTGATAAGAACCCTGCCCGAATGGGGGGCGATAACGCGGCTCAGAGCCTTAATAATGGTTGACTTACCCGAACCATTGGGTCCGACAATACCGACTATCTCGCCAGGCATCACCTGGAAGGTTACCTCTTCCACCACCTTTTTATTCCCATAGGCCAGGGTTATTTCCTTTATTTCCAGTTTAACCATGTTCGCCTCAGAACAATATCTTGGTTCGCCGCCTAAGCAAGTAGAGGAAGAAGGGGGCACCACAGACAGCGGTGAATATCCCTACCGGTATCTCGGAAGGCGCCATTAACGTGCGAGCAACAATATCGGCAACAATGAGGAACACTCCGCCAGCCAGAACAGAGAGAGGAAGAAGAAAGCGGTAGTCTGGCCCCCAGATCAGGCGCACAATATGGGGGATGATGATGCCAACAAAGCCGATGATACCGACAAAGGAAACAGCGGCAGCGGTAATCAGCGTAGCTGCGACAAGAAGAATAACCTTTAGTTTCTCCACACTAATTCCCAGTTGCTGAGCCTGCTCCTCCCCAAGCTGGATAAGATTGAGCGACCGGGCATGAATCATAATTATGGTAACTCCGACAGCCACCGCCGGCAAAGCAATCCTTACCTCCGACCATTGGCTCAGGGAGAAACTCCCCATAAGCCAGAACATAATTCCATGTATCTTCTCTCCACTGGTGATGATGAGATAGGAAACAATGGCTGCCAGAAGGGAGCCCAGAGCCACCCCAGCCAGGATAAGCCTGGTCACCGCCAGCATCCTGCCCACCCGACTTAGGCCGTAGACAATGCTCACACTGGCAAGTGCTCCGATGAAGGCAAATAGCGGTATAATGCCAAAACCAAGACCAAGACCCTGCCAGCCTATTGGTAGCAGAAAACCAATGACGGCTCCCAATGCCGCCCCCTGAGCCACACCGATAAGATAGGGGTCAGCCAGCGGATTGCGAAAGAGTCCCTGATAGGTGGCTCCAGCCAATGACAGGGCAGAACCGACGCTCCTAGCTACACTTACCCTGCGCAGCCTTATGTCTAGAATTATGGTCTCTATCGT
>DAOWAU010000152.1 GCA_030634425.1 Dehalococcoidia bacterium | reverse complement strand
AGATATCGGCCTCCGTACCACCTGCATACTGGAGACTCTGGGGAATATAACCTAGGGCAGCCAAGACCGCGAGGCTTGCAATAAAGGCATATCCCAGTACGCTCCATGTAACTACATGTCTGCGCGTAAACGCGCAAACTAGGTGACAATAGGCGACAACCGCCCACAGCCCTGCCACCGGCAGGAGCCTACCCCACAGAGATAGCTGCTCCGGGAAGTAATTAACGTGCACCATGAAGCTAGTGAAAGCCCACGCCGCAGACGCAACAAGATACACGAACAGCAGATAAGGTGCTCCTGCTCGCCTGTCACCAAGAACTATCGTAAGGGGGAGGAGGTAGCCAATAAGAACTACCAGTGGAATTAGTGAATAGCTAGTCATTTAGTTAAACACCAGCCTTCTTTTAGCTAGCGACGCAGTGCGTCACTCTATACAACCATTATGCAACAAATGGGAGTGCGGTCAATATTACAAAGGTAACCGCGTGGCGGTACTTTTAGAGTTTACGGGACATCACCTAAGTCCATCAGATCGCGCTAATATGAGCGCTGTTCTCCGGAGCGCACAGAACTGCACCCCACTCAACCAAACCGGCCAATTTTATGTCACCGCTACTGCATCTTGACAGAGTGGGGGGATAGGCAATAAAGTCAAGGTGGAGAATAGATGCCGCCAGCACTTGCAAGGAGTAAAGCAGATATGTCCACTCTTTTCCTGAGTAGAAACGATGTTCGAGGCTTACTGAACATGGCAGATGTCATAGAAGCGGTAGAGCAAGCTTTCCGACATTCGGCGCTGGGGAAGGCAAGGATGCCAGCTAAGGCATACCTGGTCTTGGATCAAGGGGATCTCCGGGCTATGCCCGCTGCTCTCCCAGGCTCGGTTGGAATGAAATGGGCCAACGTACATCCTCAAAACCCGTCCTTGGGCTTACCTACTGTTATGGCTATCCTGATATATAACGACCCGGCGACAGGATACCCGCTGGCGGTGATGGATGCTACAGACATAACAGCCTATCGAACGGGAGCAGCAACTGCCATCGCTTCCAGATACCTGGCTCGAAAAGATTCACACACTCTGGGAATTGTCGGCGCCGGGCGTCAGGCTTACACACAGCTAGTAGCGCATGCGGAGTTCTTTGACCTCAGCTTGATCAGGGTATTCGATCGCTTGGATGCCGCTGTTGAGGAACTCATCAATTCCTTCCCAGAGTATCCGCTGCGAGCGTGTTCCCTGGAAGAAACCGTGGCCTCGGACATTGTATGTACCCTTACCCCGTCACAAGAACCGTTTGTGAGGAGAGAATGGGTCGCGCCTGGGACTCATATCAATGCTATTGGCGCAGATGCAGCAGGGAAGGAAGAGTTGGAGCCCTCCATATTAAAAGAAGCCATCATAGTGGTCGATGACCTAGCGCAGGCGAGTGCCGCCGGAGAAATCAACATTCCCATTAAGAAGGGGCTCATTGCAATTGAACAGGTCTACGCAACTCTGGCCGAAATCATCGTTGGCAAGAAACAAGGCAGAATCGATGAAAAGGTAGTAACTGTTTTCGATTCCACTGGACTGGCTATCGAGGATATAGCTGTCGCTAATCTCGTCTACAAAAAGGCCCAACAAATAGGTGGTTATCTGTCCCTGGACTTTGTAGAAGAGTGAGAGCAAACCAGACCCCCTCTCAGACTGTCGATATAGGGTGCAATGGCGACAAGCGATGTATTATACTTGCAGTCACCTCAGGACTTCGAACCCGGCAGGGGAGGTGGGGTGGTGAGGCAGAGTTAGATGAAGGAGACGGTGTGGGCGCAGTGCTGCGGCTGCTGAAAGAAAGGGTGAACTGGGCACTGGAGAGGGATCGCCGTGTCGAGGGACGCGTGGGAGCGGTCTCAAGAGTGCTTTGGCCATGGCGGGAGTCGCGACTCGTCGTCCTTGTGGGTCTTCTGGCTCTTCTGGACTATGCGACTACCTGCGCCGCTCT
>DAOWAU010000032.1 GCA_030634425.1 Dehalococcoidia bacterium | reverse complement strand
GTTTTGGAGATTTAGGGTAGCCATTGCCTTTGTCGGTGTCGTTGTACTGCTGCTCACCAGAACCATAGACTTGCCTCATACCATTGAATTTATGAACCTAGACGTCATCATATTTTTAGTGGGGATGATGGTGATTGTGGGGCTGTTAAGGCGCTCCGGTTTCTTCCGATGGCTACTGGCTAAGGCGCTAGAAATTTCCAGATTTGAACCTAGGCGGTTGATGATAATCATACTGGTGATGGCGGCTGGGATGGCAGCCATGGTGGATGAGGTAACCTCGATACTTTTTATCACCGCCCTGGTGCTTGACCTCTGTGATTATTATGGGGTAAGCCCGGTAAAATATGTTATATCTGTGGTATTAGCCACCAACATTGGTAGCTCCTGGACTGTTCTGGGGAACCCGATAGGGATTCTGATTGCACTCAGGTCAGGGCTGACCTTTGAGAATTTCCTGCAATGGGCGTTACCAGTGGGAGTGGTTTCACTCATCGCCCTTATCGTTATAATCCTGATGTGGCAAAGAGATGACCTCCGCTTACTCAAGACGAAGGTTGAAGCTAAATTAAAGGGGGGTGGGGCAGGTTTTCTAGACGAGTGGGCTGGGGTCAAGGATAGAGGGCTTTTTAAGGGTAGTGCCACCCTATTCATTGGGGTTATTATTTTCCTGGTTCTTAGCCACCGAATGGAGCTTATGCTTGGGCTTGAACCTAATACGCTGTTGGTGGCTACGGCAATCGGCGGGGCAGGAATAGCAATGTTGTGGCAGCGGGGACTAGCCCGGGAACTTCTAATGAGAGATGTTGACTGGTGGACACTAATATTTTTCATGTTTTTATTCGCCAAGGCTGGCTGTCTTAAATATGTCGGTCTCACCGATGTAATTTCTAGTTCCATGCTTCAGCTCGGTGGAGGTAATCTCATGACGCTTATACCCATGGTGTTATGGATTTCAGGCTTCGCTTCAGCGGCGGCTGATAATGTAGTGGTGGTAGCTGCCTTTGTCCCGGTGTTGCAAACCCTTACGGCAAAATTGAGTACCCCAGTGCTCTGGTGGGCACTTCTTTTTGGTGGCACCTATGGCGGCAATATGACCATGGTAGGTTCTACGGCTAATATTGTGGCTCTGGGTATATTGGAGGATAGGAAGGGTTACAGCATGAAACTTAGCTATTGGATAAGGATTGGCCTATTGTGTTCCCTAGTGCCGATGGCAATCGGAACAGCGGCGCTGCTAATTTTTGCCTGAGTTGGCAGCTTTTTGAATTTTTACTAATCTATTTTTAGAGAATCTCGAGGGTGGCTCTGGTGCCTGCCTTGGCTGCTTTTACCCTGATTAGGGAGCGTATGGCTTGAGCTATTCGCCCCTGCTTGCCAATAACTCTCCCTTTATCCTCATCGGCAACCTGCAATTTAAGTATTATGCCGTTTTCGTCGCTTTCCTCAGTGACTACCACATCATCAGGCGAGTTGACTATTGATTTGGCAATGTATTCCACTAGTTCTTTCATGTTTTCTCCTTGCTTGTTTTGAATTTTTCCATGATGCCTACCTTTGATAATAATCTGGTGGCAGTAACTGTTGGCTGCGCCCCCTGCTTCAGCCAGCGCAGCGCTTTTTCCTCATCGATAACTATTGTTTCCGGGTCGGTTAGGGGATTATAGTGCCCAATAATAGCAATGAACGCTCCGTCACGGGGCGCTCGGGCATCAGCTACTACTAATCGGTAACTCGGTTTTTTTTTGGCACCTGTGCGCCGTAGTCTGATCTTTACCATGCTAGTTGCTCTTTTGTAGCTTTATTATGCGCTATAATTGCTTGGCTGTCAACAATAAGTGACCCCTTTAGAATATAGTTGTCAGGAGGTTATCCAGTAGCTATAATCAGAGTGTGAAAGTAAACAGATTGCACGGTTGGCAGGTTAGCACCGCTCAGGCTTTAGAGATACAGGCGAGGCTGGCGGCACAGGTGTCTAGGGATAGCGAAGTGGTTGCTCCTCGCTTTATAGCTGGTGTAGATATATCCGCAGAGAGAGGACGGGGGATGGCTCAAGGAGCTGTGGTTGTCTTACAGTATCCTGCACTTAGACCGGTGGAAACAAGGGTGATAGCCGGCAACCTCGACTTTCCCTATATCCCCGGCCTTTTGTCCTTCAGGGAATCACCATTGACCCTGGCCGCTTGCGAGCAACTCGGCATTACCCCCGACCTTGTCCTGGTTGATGGTCAGGGAGTTGCCCATCCCCGACGATTTGGGCTTGCCTCTCACCTGGGGCTCTGTTTGAATTTGCCCACTATTGGCTGTGCGAAATCTCTGTTATGCGGTACACATAAAACGCCAGGCGCTGAGCCAGGTAGCTATGCTGAGGTAGTAGATAGGGGTGAGATTATAGGGGTAGCTCTGCGCACCAAGCTCGGAGTGAAGCCTATTTATGTCTCTATAGGTCATAAGGTTGACCTTAAAACCGCTATCTACTGGGTTATGAAGTGCTGCCGTGGTTATCGCCTCCCTGAGCCTACCCGGCTGGCTCATCTGGCAGCGGGAGGGAATCTACTGCCCGGGGAGGGCTATCAGGGGAAGCTTTTTGCTGAGGACAGATGCAAGAGTTAAGGGACAAACTAAAGGATTTACAGTCTAGAATCTCTATGGCGCTGGTGTATCTTTGACATTGCTGCCAAGGAGAAGGAAATTGCCAGTTTGGAGAAGCAGTCAGCCCAGCCTGATTTTTGGTCGGACCAGGCTAAAGCGCAAAATATTATGCGTCAGTTGGTTGGGCTGAAGAAGCTGGTGCAAGAGTGGCGTGGGTTGGAGAAAGAGGTGGCTGACATCGCTGAATTAGTCTCCCTGGCGGAAGAGGATGACTCACTCTGGGAGGAAATTCAGCCTGAACTGGATGAGGTAGCTTCCCGTCTGGATGAGCTGGAGCTGGAGATGGCTTTTACCAGTGAGTATGATGCCAGAAGTGCTATCCTGGCTCTTCATGCTGGGGCTGGAGGCACGGAATCTCAGGATTGGACAGAGATGCTGCTGAGAATGTATCTTCGCTGGGCGGAGCGGCGTGGTTATAAGGCTGAGATATTAGATGTTTCCCCCGGGGAGGAGGCGGGGATAAAGAGTGCAGTGGTTGGGGTTAGCGGCGACTACGCCTGTGGCTATCTGAAATCGGAGCACGGGGTCCATCGCTTGGTTCGTCTTTCTCCCTTTGATGCCGATTATGCTCGGCACACCTCCTTTGCCTTGGTTGAGGTGATGCCTGAAGCGGAAACCGATGTTGATGTTAAGATAGCCCCCGATGATTTGAAGGTTGATGTATTTAGGTCTAGTGGACCAGGGGGACAGCACATGCAGAAAACAAGCAGTGCTGTCAGACTGACCCATCTGCCCACGGGATTGGTGGTTACCTGTCAGAGCGAGCGCTCCCAGCACCAGAATAAGGAAATTGCCTTAAAAATACTCCAGTCCCGTCTTCTGGAGGTGGAGCTGGAAAAGAGGACTGAGCAGAGGGCCAAGCTTAAGGGGAAGCGTATCGCTGCTGGTTGGGGTAACCAGATCAGAAGTTATGTCCTCCATCCCTATAAGATGGTGAAGGACCATAGGACTAATTATGAAACAGGCGATACCGCTGCGGTATTAGATGGGGAATTGGATGGCTTTATCACCGCCTATCTTCGCTCTCATATGGGTGAGGAGAGATGATTAGGAAGGTCAGCATACTAGCTTTAGTTGTTTGCCTGTTTCTCCCCTTATTGAGTCCCGGCCTGGTTCAGGCTCAGAGCGAGCTAACCATAGTGGATAGCTCGGTTCAGGCAGACTTCCCCCATAGGCTCAGCTTTAGTCTATCGGCGGAGAGTGACGTCAATATTACCGATGTTCGACTCCATTATCAGGTTGACCAGATAAGCTTTGCCCGGGTAACCAGCGAGGTCTATATTGAATTTGCCCCTGATACCAGTGTTGATGAGGATTGGACCTGGGATATGAGGAAAACGGGTGGGCTCCCCCCGGGGTCCAGTGTGACCTATTGGTGGACGGTGGAGGATGCCAAAGGCGACAGGGTTGCCACCGCTCCAGTTCAGGTCGATTTCAATGATAACCGCTACCCCTGGCGTAGTTTAACTGAGGGTGAAGTAACCATATATTGGTATGAGGGAGACGACTCCTTTGCCCAAGAGGTAATGGGGGCGGCTCAGCAGGCATTGGCTCGGCTGGCTGAGGACACCGGCGCCGAGGTGGAGAAGCAGGTCGAGATGTATATCTACGCTGACTCTCAGGACCTGCGGGAGGCGATGATTTTTCCTCAGGAGTGGACAGGAGGGGCAGCCTTTACCAGATATGGCATTATCGCTATCGGCATACCTACAGATAAGCTTGACTGGGGGAGGAGGGCAATTGCCCATGAGCTAACCCACCTGGTCATACATCAGGTGACACTTAATCCCTATAGCGACCTGCCTACCTGGCTCGATGAGGGTTTAGCTATGTATACCGAGGGGGAGCTTGAGCCGGTATTTATCGCTATTCTCAATAAGGCCATAGCTGAAAACGAGCTTATTTCGGTGCGTAGCCTATCAAGCCCCTTTTCCGCTTATGCTGAGGAGTCCGTCCTTTCCTATGCTCAAAGCTATAGTCTGGTCGATTTTCTTATCACCGATTATGGACAGGGCAGGATGCTGGAGCTATTGAATACCTTTAGCCAGGGCAGCGGCTATGACGGAGCTCTGGAAAGGGTTTATGACTTTGATATGGATGGTCTGAATGCCTTGTGGCGAGGTTGGATTGCCGAACAGTACCGGCAGTTGGAGGAAGGGGGAGGCGGCTAACATTAGCGGACGCTGGCAGATGAAAACACGGAGGTGAGGATGACAAAGAAAGCGATTTTAGGTGTATCAGTATTATTGGTTTTACTGTTTTGTCTGCCCTCTTGCGCTTCTGGAGTATCCCAGGAGGAATACAACGTATTGCAGGGCAGACTGGATAGCGCGCAGGGTGAAATTGATGCCCTGCAGGCAAACCTGGCGGCACTCCAGGATAACTATGAGAACTTGCAAGCTGACTATGAGAGCTTGCGGGGCGATTACACGAGCTTGCAAGCCAGCTATGAGGGCTCGCTGGAGAGGCTGAAACAATCCGAACTGGAGGACCCAACCTGGTCGGAGCTAAAGGAATTCCTCGAGCTGGATGATACCGACACGCTACCCTACACCGAGAACAGCTTTGATTGCACCGGGTTTGCCATAACCCTGCGAGACCGTGCCTGGAGATATGGCATGAGGTGCGCTTTTGTCGAGCTGGGCTTTGCCGATGGGACGGGGCATGCTCTTAATGCTTTTGAAACAACCGATGAAGGGCTAATTTATGTAGATGATACTGAGGCTGACCAAATAGCATATATCGAGACAGGTCAAACATATGGGCTAATTCATTTAGACACGGTGAAGTCTGAGTATATCACCTGTACCGGAGACCCGGGTGAGTTCTGGGACTCACTAACCTATCGCACCCATTCCAATCCCTTCAGCTACGATTATTATGTGGACTATCAAGGACAGCTCCAATTCTATGAAGCGAGCATAGAGGCCTACAATGAAGCTGTGGATGAATATAACAATGGCAGCACAAAGTGGTCAAATTCCCAGTTGACAAGTTGGCGTGAGAACCTTGAGGCTTTGGAAGAAGATATAGGCTCTATTTTTTATGAGCCCACGGAGGTGGTTGAAACCGTTGAAGTTTACTGGGACTAAAAGCACTGGGCACTGTAATTGATGATGAAAAGAATACTATATATGCTGCTCTCAGCGGTACTGTTGTGCAGCCTGCTCGTTGTTGGCTGCCAGCCTGAGCAGGAAGCGGCGCCCACCCTTGTTGCTGAAGAAGAAGTTCTTAATCTGTATGGCACCGCCCCCTATACCCTTGACCCGGCGGTTTCCAGTGAGATGACCTCCCACGAATATATAATGCAGCTATTCGGTGGCTTGGTTCGCCTCGGCGATGACCTGGAGCCGGTGCCTGATATCGCCCAGAGATATGAGGTCAGCGACGACGGCACGACCTATACCTTCTATCTCCGCGACGATGTAAGGTTCCACGATGGCAGGGAGGTTAAGGCTGAAGATGTCAAGTATTCCTGGGAGAGAGCCTGCGACCCTGAAACCGAGTCGCAGACGGCACCTGTCTATCTGGGAGATATTGTCGGGGTGAGTGAGATGTCGGCTGGTGAAAGCGAGGAGCTCAGTGGGGTCAGGGTTATTGATGATTATACCCTTCAGGTAACCATAGACGAGCCTAAATCTTATTTCCTATCCAAGCTGAGCTATCCCACCGCCTTTGTCGTTGATGGAGCCAATGTGCAGTCGGGACGGGAGTGGTGGCGCCGCCCCAACGGTACCGGCCCGTTTAAGCTCAGGCAGTGGGAGGAAGAGAGTTTACTGGTTCTGGAGAGGAACGAGCTTTACTATGGCGAGGTAGCCGGGGTTGATTCTGTGGTCTTTCAATTGTGGGGTGGTGTGCCCATGAATATGTATGAGCTGGGCGAAATCGATGTCACCCCTGTCTCTATCAATTATATTGACCGGGTTACCGACGAATCAGGTCCATTTTATCAGGATTTAAGGGTTGTCCCTGAGTTCAGCTTCTCCTATATTGGTTTCGATTGCAGTGAGCCGCCGTTTGATGATGTCAATATTCGGCGCGCCTTCTCTCATGCCATTGATAAGGATAAGCTGGTCTCTCTGGTATTTAGAGATATGCAACAGCGGGCGGATGGCATCCTGCCACCGGGTATGCCCGGTTTCAATGAAGACTTATCAGGGCTGGACTATGATGTAGATAGGGCGAAGGAGCTAATCGCCGCCTCCCGGTATGGTGATGTATCCAATCTGCCGCCCATTACCATTACCACTATGGGCTGGGGAGGGTTAATATCAAAGGGGCTGGAGGCTGCTATCAGTGAGTGGCGAAGCAACCTTGGAGTAGAAGTAGAGGTAAGGCAACTGGAGCCACAGTGGTTTCTCTATAACATCACCGAGGAAAAGGACGAGATGTTTTACCTCGGCTGGATTGCCGACTATCCCCACCCCCAGGATTTTCTGGATATTCTGTTCCATAGTGAGGCTGAGAATAACTATGGCGAGTATAGCAACCCTGAGGTAGATGCCTTACTGGAGAGGGCAAATGTGGAGCTGGCTCGCGAGACCAGTCTGGCCTTATATCAGCAGGCGGAGCAGATGATGGTTGAGGAGGCTGCCTGCCTGCCCTTGTGGTTCGACAAAAATTATGTCTTGGTCAAGCCCTATGTTAACGGGTATGAGATAAATCCGATGGGCATTGCCATGCTGAATACGGTGTCTATTGAGCCCCACTAAGTAAAAAGAGAGTTTAAGAGAGGCTCCGCCTCTCTTAAATATAATGGCGGAGGGGGTGGGATTCGAACCCACGGTTGCTTGCGCAACAACGGTTTTCAAGACCGTCTCCTTAAACCACTCGGACACCCCTCCACAGTAGTTATTATACCGAGAAGCTGGGCAAATTTCTATGGTTGGAAGGTTGCCAACTTGCTCTACTGCGGATAGACGGGGGATGAAGTGAAAAAGACAAGTTTAGTTCTATTAGCCGTCATTTGCTTATCAATGACAGTGGCAGGGCTGTTTGTAATGGGTGGT
>DAOWAU010000058.1 GCA_030634425.1 Dehalococcoidia bacterium | reverse complement strand
GTTCCATGCATCTTCGTCAGCCGATACCGGGATCGCTGTAAGGACAGCACCCAGGCTGAAGACCATGGCCAGTGTGAGGGCTACTCCCATTATTTTTAGTATTTTACTTTTCATCGACTTTTATTTATCCTCCTTAAGGATATATTCTTATCTCCATAAATTGAACAAGGAACCTCAAGCCCCCTCTTCATCTGGAGACAAGGTTGGTTCTTATTTTTTTCGGTGAATTCATATTAATCTTCCCCTTTGGGCTCCATACCCGCCGGGCTGTTGGCATAGCACCACCTCCTTTCAAATAGCGTTATCCATTAAGAATAACACTCTATTAAATATAATAACATACCTTGTCAAGTATTTGTTACACTATACCACAAAAAAGGGTTTGTCAATAGGCAAAACCTTTAAAATCACGCCTCCTTATTCAGGGAAGCGAGGAATTCAGCATTGTCTTTGGTCTTCTTCAAGCGCTCGATGACTCGTTGTGTGGTTTCAGCAAAGTTGACCGAGTCGGCGGAAATCATAGACACCATGCGCCGTAGCAGCCAGATTTTCTCTATCGTCTCTTCGCCCAGGAGCAGCTCCTCTCGCCTGGTGCTGCTGCGCTGGATATCTATGGCGGGGAAGATGCGGCGTTCCGACAGTCGGCGGTCAAGGTGGAGCTCCATATTGCCCGTCCCCTTGAACTCCTCATAGATGAGGTCATCCATGCGGCTGCCGGTATCAATAAGGCAGGTGGCGATGATGGTCAGGCTACCACCCTCAGCCGTATTGCGGGCAGCGCCAAAGAAGTGTTTGGGCGGATAGAGAGCAGCGGGGTCAAGACCGCCGGATAGGGTGCGACCGCTGGGAGGCGTAGACAGATTATATGACCGGGTGAGGCGGGTAATGCCATCAAGGAGGATGAACACATCCCTGCCGCTTTCCACCAGTCGTTTCGCTCTCTCCAGCGCCAGCTCAGCGACACGGGTGTGAGTCTCTACCGGCTCGTCAAAGGTGGCGCTTATCACATCGCCTTTGACCGAGCGCTTCATATCGGTAACCTCCTCCGGCCGCTCACCAATGAGGCACACCATAAGGTGAATATCGTTATAGTTGGCCGAGGTGGCATTGGCTATGGATTTGAGCAGCATGGTCTTACCGGCCTTGGGCGGTGATACAATCAGGCCCCGTTGCCCCCGACCGATAGGGGTGATGAGGTTCACTAGTCGGGTGGACATCTCCTTGACTGAGTTCTCCAGGTCGATCAGCTTGTCGGGGAAGGTGGGGGTAAGTGAGCCGAAGCGGGGTCTGGATTTGGCTAGCTCAGGATCGAAGTCATTGACTGTCTCTACCCGGAGCAGGCTGTGGTACTTCTCGCCGCTCTTGGGTTTTCTCCCCTGACCGGCAACCATGTCACCGGTGCGCAGGCCGAAGCGGCGGATCTGGGACTGGGAGACATAGATATCTTCCGAGCTGGGCAATAGGGTGCCCTGTCTCAGGAAGCCATAGCCGTCGCTCATAATCTCTAGGATACCGCTGCAGAAGGCGTAGCCCTGTTGCTTGGCGTGTTCCTGGAGCAGGCGCATGATGATGTCTTGCTTCTTTAGGCTGGTGGGGTTGGAGATGCCATTTTCCTTGGCCAGCTCAATCAGCTCGTCTTTGCTCTTCTTTTCTAATTCGCTGATATTCATGGTGTAACCTTCCTTTTTATTGGGCAACATTGGGCAACCTCCTCTCTACGGTGACATGCGTTTCCAGTCGCTAAGAAAGCGGGCAACGCCGATATCAGTAAGCGGGTGGCGTATCATCTGCATCAGCACATTATAGGGAACAGTGGCAATATGAGCCCCTGCCTTGGCTGCTGCCATACAGTGCTGGGGGTGACGGAGGCTGGCAGCAATCACCTGGGTGGGAAGCTCATAGTATTCGAACATATCAACAATGTCTTCGACTACCTCCATGCCGTTGTGGCCGATGTCATCCAGCCTGCCCACGAAGGGGCTAACATAGGCGGCGCCAGCCAGTGCTCCCAGCAGGGCTTGGTTTGGTGAGAAGCACAGGGTGAAGTTTACCTTTACCTTGGCTTTCGCCAGGGCCGAGGTCGCCTCCAGCCCGGCGGCGGTAGCCGGGATTTTAATCACCACATTGGGTGCCCAGGTGGAGATGTTTCGGGCTTGCTCAATCATGGCTTCAGCCTTCTCTACCAGCACCTCGGCCGAAACCGGCCCCGGGATAATGGAGCAAATTTCCTTGACGGCAGCTTCATAGTCTGCCGGTACCTCCTTGGACATCAGGGAGGGGTTAGTGGTAACCCCGCTGATGATGCCCAGTTTAGCCGCTTCTTTTATTTGGTCAATATTGGCTGTGTCTAAGAAAAGGCGCATTTGGCTCTCCTCTAAGTTTGATTATCTATAATTATTGTTTTGGCCTTTAATTAATAAAAAACCTCTGGCCCATTATGAATTGGGGGGAAGGGGCAGCGAGGGTTGAGCTCCCTCCCGTAGTATATCCTTAGCCGCACCGATAAAATCGCGGAACAGTGGGTGGGGGCGGCTGGGTCGGGAGTTAAATTCAGGGTGGAACTGACAACTCACCATCCACGGGTGATTGGCTAGCTCACAGACCTCTACCAATTTGTCGTCAGGAGACAGTCCGCTATAAACCATGCCTGCCTCTTGGAGGAGAGTGCGGAATTCATTATTAAATTCGTAGCGGTGTCTGTGGCGCTCCTGGACCAGGCTCTCCTTATAGGCATTAGCAGCATGGCTGCCATCTACCAATTGGCAGGGATAGTTGCCCAGGCGCATAGTGCCCCCTTTGGCTTTTATCTTCTTCTGCTCGGGGAGGAGGTCGATGACGGGGTAAGAGGTGGAAGCATCAAACTCGGTAGAGTTGGGCTCGTTTGAGCCTACGACGTAACGGGCGAACTCGATTACCATAACCTGCATCCCCAGGCACAGCCCCAGGTAGGGGATTTCATTATTTCGGGCATAGCTGGCTGCTTTGACCGTACCCTCAATACCCCTGACGCCAAAGCCGCCGGGAATTATAATACCCTGGGCTGAGCGAAGTAGGGTGTCGGTGCTATCCTTTTCCAGGTCCTCAGATTTAACCCAGAGTAGGTTAAGGCATCTATTATGGTAGAGGGCAGCATGAGATAGTGCCTCGCGAACTGAGAAGTAGGCATCCTGTAATTCAACATATTTGCCCACCAGAGCAATGTTAACCGGCTCCAGGGGCTCCTTAATTCGGCTGGCCAATTCCTGCCACTGGCTTAAATCTGGCTTGCGGGCTCTGAGACCAAGCTTACCCATAACCAGTTGCCCCAGCCCTTCCTCCTCTAGCATTAGTGGTACCTCATAGATAGTGTCTACTGTAGGCAGGGGGATGACAGCCTCCCGATCAACGTCGCAGAACAGGGATATCTTGTCCCTGAGTCCTTCTGACATGGGATAGTCACTGCGGCAGATGATAATATCGGGCTGGATACCAATGCGGCGCAGTTCGTTGACACTATGCTGAGTGGGCTTGGTCTTTAGCTCTTGGGTGGAACTGAGGTAAGGGAGGAGGGTAACATGGACATAGAGCATATTATCCCGCCCCACATCCTTCCGCATTTGCCTGATAGCTTCCAGAAAGGGCTGCCCCTCAATATCGCCTACTGTGCCGCCTACTTCTATAATAACTACCTCTGCCTTTGATTTCTCGGCTAATTTTTTAAACTGCTTCTTTATCTCGGTGGTAACATGAGGCACTACCTGGATGGTGCCACCGAGGAAATCACCCCGTCTCTCCTTGGCAATAACGGCGCTGTAGATTTGCCCCGAGGTCACATTGGACTCGGCGGTAAGTTCGACATCAATGAAACGCTCGTAGTTGCCCAGATCAAGGTCGGTCTCGGCACCGTCTTGAGTGACAAATACCTCGCCGTGCTGGTAGGGTGACATCGTTCCCGGGTCAACATTGAGATAGGGGTCAAGCTTCTGAACCGACACGGTGATTTTACGGCTCTTGAGGAGAGTACCAATAGAAGCGACAGCGATGCCCTTTCCTACTGAACTAACAACACCACCAGTAATAAAGATATACTTTGTCATCGGGGAGAATCACACAGGTTTTTTGGAATCGGCTAAGGTTCAATAAAGCAACTTCTTATCTAAAAGGGTAGGGGAAAGTTGTTCTCTAACTTAAATATAAGCAGGTTAGGCGCCGCTTGTCAAGTATTAGCCCTTATTATAAGAGAAGCGACTGTGGATTATAGCTGAGAGAGCGACTTAACTCAAGGCAAAGCATTACTTTTTACTCTTGCTTTTACCGGTACCCTGCGCTACTATGAGAAAAAAGGGATAATAGAGCCATCTCGGTCGCAGGGTAGTATCCGTCTCTATTCCAGGAGAGACATAGACCAGCTTCGTCGGCTGAAGGCCTTGATGGATGACCTCGGGGTCAGCCCGACCGGGGCTGAGGTTATTTTGTGCATGAGGCAGCATATGGCAGAGTTGCTGCGCCGGGTGAAGAAGTTGGAGTCGGAGCTGGGGAGATTGAGGGAGGATGAGTAATCAATGAAGCAGGGGAGATTTACCGAGCAGGCACAGGAGGCGTTGGCTTCTTCCCAAGAGTTGGTTCGTCGGTATCACCACAATCAATGGGATGTAGAGCACATCTTGCTGGCACTGCTCCAGCAGGAGAAGGGGCTGGTTGGTGATATCTTGACCGAGCTTGGGGTTGATATTGAGGCAGCGAAGAGGCAGGTTGAGGCTGCTTTAGAGGGAACCCCTAGCGTTGCTTATGAGACAGGGCAGATTTATGCTACGCCACACGTTGCCCAACTGGTAGAAAGGGCTGGTAAGGAAGCTGAGAGGCTCAAGGATGAGTTTGTTGGCACCGAGCATCTTTTCATTGCCATGGTGGGGGAGGAGAAGGGTGAGGCAGCCAGAATCCTTAAGGGCTCTGGCATTGACCAGGAGAAGGTGTATTCTGCCCTTCAGAAGCTTCGTGGCGGGCACCGGGTGACTGATGAACATGCCGAGAGCAAATATCGCTCCCTGGAGAAGTATACTCGTGACCTGACCGAGCTTGCTCGTAAGGGTAAGCTGGACCCGGTTATCGGTCGAGATGATGAGATTAAGCGAGTGATGCAGATACTCACCCGGCGCACCAAGAATAACCCGGTGATTATTGGTGATGCCGGCGTGGGT
>DAOWAU010000126.1 GCA_030634425.1 Dehalococcoidia bacterium | reverse complement strand
GGGATATGTCCATCCTATTTATCACCCATGACCTAGGTACGGTAGCCAGTATTGCCGACAGGATTATCGTGATGTATGGTGGGAGAATAGCCGAAGCTGGCACTGCATTCGATATATTTGACCAACCCCAACATCCTTACACCCAGGGGCTGATTGCTTGCCTACCTGACATCTCAGCCCAGAGGGATAGGCTAACACCCATTCCGGGGATGATACCCAGCCTGATTAACCCGCCGGTAGGTTGCATCTTCAATCCCCGCTGCGAGCGGCGGTTGCCAATCTGCAGTAAAGAAATACCGCCGGAAGTTTTCATTTCTGGAGAGCATCTAGTAGTTTGCCACCTGTATTCACCATTGGCCTCACCTCAGGACAGGAGGGAGGGTATTAACAATGTTGACTGAAAAAATTGTAGAGGTCGAAAACCTGAAAAAATATTATCCGGTCACTGCAGGATTACTCTCGAAGCATGTTGCTGATGTGAAGGCAGTAGACGGCGTTTCTTTTCATATTATTGAGGGAGAAACTCTAGGCTTGGTCGGCGAATCTGGATGTGGTAAGTCCACTCTTGGCAGAGTCCTGTTAAGGCTGGAGCAGCCGACAGCGGGCAAAGTCCTCTATAAAGGAAACGACATCATGACCTGGGATAAGAGACAACTGAAGGAGATGCGAAAAGAGGCGCAAATGATATTTCAAGACCCTCAGTCCTCGCTTGACCCCAGAATGACTATCGGAGATTCTATCGGCGAGGCCTTGCTCATCCACGGTATGAAAAATGAGCGAGAGAGACTGGAAAGAGTGGAAGACTTGTTAAAACAGGTCGGCCTGGAACCGGAACATGCCATAAGATATCCTCATGAATTCAGCGGGGGACAGAAGCAGCGCATTGGGATTGCCCGTGCTCTGGCGGTAAATCCTAAACTCATCGTGGCTGATGAACCGGTTAGCGCCCTCGACGTATCAGTCCAGGCCCAAATTCTAAATTTGATCATGGATCTACAACACGAGCTTGGTCTAGCCTATTTGTTTATTGCCCATGACCTATCAGTCATCGGATATGTCTCAGACAGGATTGCAGTAATGTATCTGGGGCAGATAGTGGAATTAGCCGAAAAGACGGATTTATTTAGTCATCCCCTCCATCCATACACTGAGGCGCTGCTATCAGCGATTTCTATTCCAGACCCACACCAGAAACGAAAAGGAATCTTGCTGCAAGGTGAGGTTCCATCTCCAGTCAATCCCCCTCCAGGGTGTCGTTTCCACACGAGATGTCCCAAGATAATGGAAATCTGTCATCAAGAGGAACCTCCACTGCGGCAACTGGAAAAGAACCATTTAGTATCCTGCCACTTATATGATTAAGCTAACCTGCAGTCATATGTCACGGTAGTTGACGACCTAAAAATATGTGCACATAAACAAAATGACGAATTGTTCCATTTGTAGTAGCCAGGACGTTCGTCTTTCTTGGATGGTTCGAATCCAGTAAGGGGGGGCAAAGAGGACTAAAGTGGAACCAGTGACTAATTTGATTCATCGCCTGAGCCGGTGGTGTTATTGTGACTACGCAGCCAAGAGGGGTTAGCGCCCCTCTATCAAGGAGAGGGGGGATAAAGGGGGATAGGGTTACTTGGTTAAAACCTAAAGGGAGTAGGAGTGGTAAACAATCTCCCATTTTATTTGCATTAAGTCTATAACTAATTATATAATTTATTAACCGTAGACTTTTTCAAGAGGGCTAATTATAGATGCTTAAAGCCTTTCGCCTTGCTTTCTTCATAGGTTTAGTAGCTGGAGCTCTACTGCCCACCGGGGTTAGAGCGGCTACCCCGGCTATTGAGGTCCTGCATGTTGACGGCACTATTGTTCCTATAGTTGCTTCTTATATCGACCGCGGGCTGGAGCAGGCTGAGACCGGGGGCAGCACTATCGTTATCATTGAGCTAAACACTCCGGGGGGGCTTATGGGTACAACCCAGAAGATAGTGGAGCGGATTCTGAATGCTGAAGTGCCGGTAGTGGTCTATGTTTCGCCGGCTGGGGGCTGGGCTGGCTCGGCGGGCACCTTCATTACCATGGCTAGCCATGTAGCAGCTATGGCACCGGGCAGCCGCATTGGTGCTGCTACACCGGTAACTATGGGGGACGAACTGAGCGAGGAAATGAAGCGAAAGGTGACTGAAGATGCTGCTGCCTGGATAAGAAGCATCGCCGAACTGCGTGGTCGTGACACCGTTCACGCCGAATTAGCAGTGAGGGAAGGTAAGTCCTACACTGTTGGTGAAGCCTTGGAGTATAACCTTATTGATTTGCAGTCTGATAGCCTTGAAAGTCTTATTTCTCAACTTAATGGTATGAAGGTAACTTTAATCACCGGGGAAGAAATAACCCTTAACACCGAGGGCTATGTTCTTAATAGGACCGGAATGACCATTATTGAGCGCTTTTTGCATGCCATTAGCGACCCCAACATTGCCTATATTCTACTTAGCATAGGCACCATAGGTATTATTGCTGAGATTTACAGCCCGGGAACATTCTTTCCCGGGATTATAGGTGCTATTAGCCTGCTTCTTGCCTTCTACTCTTTAGGTGTTCTTGACGCCTCCTGGGGAGGCATATTACTCATCCTGCTTGCTTTCGGTCTATTTATCGGTGAGGTGCTTACCACTACCTTTGGTATATTC
>DAOWAU010000112.1 GCA_030634425.1 Dehalococcoidia bacterium | reverse complement strand
GATAAACCTCTGGTGTGCCAGCTGTCATGCCAATGGCATCGCTGGGTAGCTATGTTTGGATGGGATAAGCGCTGAAAGCATCTCAAGTGCGAAGCCCACCCCAAGATGAGATCTCCCACTGGTTTAACCAGGTAAGGCCGCAAGTAGACTACTTGCTTGATAGGCGGCATGTGTAAGCGGAGTAATCCGTTTAGCTAAGCCGTACTAATGGCCGAGGCCTTGACTCACACCAGGCTGAGCACAAAACCGAGCGGGTAGGAAGGAAGGAGGAACTATGATCAGACATGTCATTATGCTCAAGTTCAAGCCGGAGGTAAGCCAGGAACAGCAGGCTGAGCTTGGCAAGACATCGGTGGAGGCGCTGGAACAGATACCCGGGGTCAAAAATATCATCGCGGGACCAGCTTTGGACATAGAAGGCAAACCAGTGTGCGATGCAGCTGTGTTCATTGATTTTGACAATGAGGCCAAGTTAAAGGCATACCTGGAGCACCCTGTGCATAAAGCGGCCGAGGCTCAGCTTCCTGCGGTGTGCAGCGACATCAAGGTTTTGAACTGTTTGTGCTAGTATAATTTCGACGCGGGGTAGAGCAGTGGTAGCTCGTCGGGCTCATAACCCGGAGGTCGCAGGTTCAAATCCTGCCCCCGCCACCAAGATTTTTTGGTAACCGCCCCTGAGAGGGGGCGGTTTTTATTAAGGAGAGATGCTAATATAACTCCGCAATGGGGAAGCGAAGACAACATACAATCCCATATTTCTATCTAAAAGAATTCCTGAAACCTGGCATTGTATATCGACGTGGGGATAAATCACCTCGCTATGTCAAGACACCTAAAGATGTGGCCGTACATAGTGACTACTATGGGAGATCCTCCGATGAATTCAATGCATTAGACAAGATAAATAGCAGGACAGAAACTTGGGCAGCACCATTATTGAAGAAGTTAATCAATGACCCTGCTTCCATAACTCATAGTGAGTGGGTAATTCTATCCTATTATTTTGCGAATATTTATGTAAGGACACCCGCTTTTCAGGATACTATGGTTAATACGTTCAAGGAAATGACTGAGCAACTTAAGAAGTTGACTGAACGTATGAAGAAAGCCTATGAAAAAGCTGAAGCCGAGGGGAAAGACCTGTCTCTCTTTAGTACCCCCACTTTCAATAATTCACCAAGAACCTCAGTTGATGAGTGGAACAAGTGGATGGATAAACTTGACCAAGAAGACGGAAAGCTCGATAACATCTCTCTCTTCTACAGTCTTATCAGGGATATTGCAGAGTGCATACAGAAGATGGCCTTCTACATATTCGAAGCATCGGGGGGACTATTCTTCATTACGACAGATAGACCACTGGTTCTATTTAGCTTGATTTCGGGATCACCACATGGAGCAGGATGGGAAAAGAAAGATGCTCTAGCAGCATTATCACTAGATCCAAAACACCTCCTTACAATGTGCTATCGCGGTACACCCGCAATTTATAACCGAGTACCCTCTGCCGGGGATGTGCACTTCTTCAATGTCGAGTTGATGAAATATGCTGTGAACGAAGTCTACAGCAAATACACGTACGATACTGCCCTTGACTGGATGCTAAGAAAGGGTGGCTGGAAAGCAAAGAAGGCAGGCTGACTTCTACCTGCCGTTTAGCTTGATAACAGGTAGTAGACTTGAATCAATAACTCAGAAATTGAGGTGTACTGCTTCTGGGCAATCCCCCCGCTTACAAACCCACAACTCCGCGACATAATACAAGCGGGAGGTGAGTTATGGCAGCTCTGGGACTTGCCTTCTACCATGACTAAGTTTACTTCCTATCCTTATGGTGCTAAGACTCTTTCTTGAGCGCATTAATGTGCTCTTCAACCCCTTTGGCCTCAGCCTGAAGTTGATTGAGGTACTCCTGCAGTTTGGTCATGATCTCTTCCTTGCTTATGAAGTGCCGCTGCATGAATCCACCATGTCCGTGATACCTCCCCCCCCCATGATGACAGCCGCACAAGCAACCTCGGCTGTGATGCCTCCCGCCTCCGCCCGAGTAGTCGTGGTGTCCGTACCACTCCCCATGTCCGTAATCCATCCCAGGCCTTTCTCCATGACCATGTTGCCCGCAACCACATTCAATCTCGTGATGCATTATATTCCCTCCTTAATTTTTCTTGAACTTAAGTCTTATCCTCAAGCAGAATGTGTATCATCTGGCTGGCCCTTCTGAGCCTTTCCAGATAATCCTTCAGGTACTCAAGCCCATCCTCTGTAATGTGATATATTCTTCTTGCCGGACCAGTTTCTTGGATGTCCCAGTTGGACACTATCAGGCTATCTCCTTCCATCTTCCTGAGCAGAGCATAGATTATGCCTCTGGGTACATCTATTTTGAACTTCTCCTTAAGAATCTGGTAGATTTCACCGCCATGGGCGGGCTTGTCTTTGATTAGGCTAATGATGGCAATATGCAGAAGGCCTCTGAGTGGAGCCTCAGTGTGACAAACGCAACCTGTATGTTCCGCCATTCTTTCATGGCCCATATGACTAAGCCTTCCTCTAGTTTATCTATTATCTTAGTATATGATATACCATAGTATGCTATTTGTCAATAGGTAAGACCTTATTCTTGGGTTTTTAACAAAGATCATCCCCACTTCAGTATTATCTCCCACGGTTTCGGTACTGCTGCCCGGAGCCGCTGGTTCAAATCCAACCCCCACCACCAATTATTGAAATTCTATTCGGAAAGCCCTATTCCTGAATCAGTTCAAATGCAGTGCGCAAAAAATCGGGCCCCAGCCGGCGGCACCCCCGACGCCCTCCGCAATTCCAGCGCCGCTCAAAAAACCATTGACAATTTCCTGGATATCAGTTCAGCGTCTTTTTGTCACGGCAACTCACCTTCTACGCACGAAGAAAATCACCAATCCCACTACTACCACCGCCCCTATAATCCCGGCAATTAGCGGCCAGTTGATTGATGGTTTCTCCCCAAAGTTGGCGGTTATGGCGTAGTCGCTGTTCATGGTAATGTTGGTTGAGGCAGCATCAACACGGGCTATGGCGTCAACAT
>DAOWAU010000155.1 GCA_030634425.1 Dehalococcoidia bacterium | reverse complement strand
TGTCTTTTGATACAATTTTCTACCTCTTGGATTGGTGTTAACTCATATTCTGATGGGATGCATGGTTAAGCGTCAATTTAACGAGGATGTTACTAAGCTCACCCCCTTGATCCCCCTCTCCTTGAGAAGGAGAGGGGGATTAAGGGGGTGAGGTTGATAAATAACTCTCTTTATCAAATAGCCAGCATTCGGTAAACTTAGCGGGCTATTTGACTTTTTATTTGGTATTTGGCTTTTCCCTCCTGGTAAAGGTCGGCGCCATAAATATCATTTACCACTATGGCTGGGAAATCTTCTACTTCCAGGCGGCGAATTGCCTCAGCTCCAAGTTCCTCGTAGGCTATTATCTCTGATTTCTTGATGCTCTTGGAGATGAGAGCGCCGGCACCACCTATGGCAGCGAAATATACTGCTTTGTATTTCTTCATAGCCTCCTTCACCGCCTGGGAGCGCATCCCCTTGCCAATCATCCCTTTAACCCCCTCAGCTATCAGGCGGGGTGAGTAGCTGTCCATACGACCGCTGGTAGTAGGTCCGGCTGAGCCGATAACCTGTCCTGGTCTGGCTGGGGAAGGACCCATATAATATAGAGTTTGCCCCTTGAGGTTAAAAGGGAGCTTCTCACCCTTGTCCAGGGCCTGGATTAGCCGGTGGTGGGCAGCATCGCGAGCGGCGTAGATAACCCCGGAAATCAGAACCTGGGTGCCTACCGTCAGCTTTTCTATTGTCTCAGCGTCAATTGGTGATGTAATGTGGAGATTGTTTGTCAACCTCATCCCCCTCAGTTTACCCTTGATAAGCAACCTTCATAGCACAGCTTCTTTGTGCCGGGCACTGTGACATTGCAAATTAACCGCTACTGGCAGGCTGGCGATATGAGTAGGGAAAACTTCAACATGAACGGCCAGCGCAGTAATTCTGCCGCCATATCCCATTGGTCCGATGCCCAGGTTATTAGTTCGTTGCAAAATTTCCCTTTCCAGTTCAGCAGCCTCAGCATCCAGGTTGGGCTCGCCCACTTTGCGTAGTAATGCTTTCTTGGCGAGCATCAAAGCCTTTTCTGCTGTGCCTCCGATGCCCACACCAACGATAACCGGGGGGCAGGGATTACCCCCGGCCTCATTAACGGCATTGACCACGAAGTCTACAACTCCTTGGCGACCACTTGCTGGTGTCAGCATACCGAGGTGGGTCACGTTCTCAGTACCACCCCCTTTGGGCATTACGGTGATTTTAAGCTTGTCACCAGGGACAATATCGGTATGAATGACAGCTGGTGTATTGTCCTTGGTATTGAGTCTGGCAGAATAGGGCTGAAGCACCATGGATTTGCGCAAATAACCTTCATTATATCCCTGGCGGACTCCTTCATTCACGGCAGTATAAAGGTCGCCGCCAATAATATGAACTTCCTGACCCAGTTCAAGAAAGACCACGGCTATGCCAGTATCCTGGCATAGGGGGATTCTCTCCTTAACCGCGACCTCTGCATTTTCCAGTATCCTGTCCAGCACCTCGCACCCGATAGGTGATTCTTCCCCATCTCGTGCTTGTCTGAGGCAGGTTAACACATCATCAGGGAGCTGGTAACATGCCTCTTGAAAAAGATGAGCCACTATCTTAGTTACTTCCTTAGTATCAATATCTCTCATTGTGATTCCAGTCTTTCCCTACAGGTGGCAGGTAGCACCATGACACCGCCGACTAAACCTGAACTATGCTACTCTTCGGGCACCGGTATTATGTGGGCATGATACCGTGCTTCTTTTCCGGTCTTTGTTCTACCTTATCTATTGCTGCTTCCAATGCTTTGATAAGCCTCGGTCTCGTTTCTGCCGGGTCAATCACATCGTCAACGTGCAGGTGCTGGGCAGCCTGATAGGGA
>DAOWAU010000050.1 GCA_030634425.1 Dehalococcoidia bacterium | reverse complement strand
GAATGCCGACTTTTACAAGACCCTGGAGCAGCTTCAGTCGCACTTCGGTCATAGATGCCTCCCCCTCCAGCTGCCTATAGGCGCCCAGGATAGTTTCCAGGGGATAGTCGACCTGCTGGCAATGAAAGCCTATACCGGCTCCCCGGCAAAGGAGGCCGAGATACCCTCAGAATTACAAGACCAGGCCAATTCCTATCGGGAGAAACTGGTGGAGGGGATAGCTGAAGTTGATGACAAGCTTATCGAGAAGTACCTGGGCGGCGAGGAACTCACCCCCGAGGAGCTAGGCAACGGCTTGCGCCAGGCGGTAGCAGAGGGCAAGATTGTGCCTGTTTTAGCTGGTTCGGCGTTAAAGAACATAGGGATTGCCTCCCTGCTGGACGTTATCCCCGGCTATCTGCCCTCGCCCCAAGAGCGAGAGGTAATAATCGCTGGCGGTTCAGGTAAAAAAGGAGAGAAAATTGAGCCCTCTCAGGACGCCCCGTTAGCCGCCCTGGTGTTTAAAACCAGCGCCGACCCATATGTGGGTAAGCTTACCTACTTCAGGGTCTATAACGGCACCATGGGGAGCAATTCTCAGGTGTGGAACGCCAGCCAGGAAGAGATGGAGCGCATAGGTCAGCTATTCGCCCTGAGAGGCAAGAACCAGGAACCAGTAGATAAGGTCGGGGCTGGGGACATAGGGGCAGTAGCCAAATTGAATGTAACCAGCACCGGGGACACATTGGGCAGCCGCGATAAGCCCATGCTCATCGCCCCCACCCAATTCCCCTCTCCGGTGTTCGCTGAGGCGGTGCACCCCAAGACTAAGACCGACGTGGATAAGCTAGGCTCAGCATTATCCCGGCTATCTGAGGAAGACCCTACCCTTCGGGTGCACAGGGAGGCTGATACCGGCGAGACCATTCTCTCCGGGCTCGGTGAGACTCACCTTGAAGTAGCCGCCGAGAAGATGTCGCGCAAATTCGGCGTCGGGGTAAACCTGGAAATCCCCGAGGTTCCCTATAAAGAGACTATCACCGCACCGGTTAAGGCTGAGTATAAGCACAGGAAACAAACCGGGGGACACGGTCAATATGGGCATGTCCTCCTGGAGATAGAGCCTCTACCCCGCGGCAGCGGTCACGAGTTTGTCAACAAGGTAGTAGGCGGGAGGATACCCAGGAACTACATCCCGGCAGTAGAGAAGGGGGTCAACGAAGCCAGAAAGGAAGGAGCGCTGGCTCGCTACCCGGTGGTGGACATAAGGACCAGAGTTTACGATGGCAGCTTTCACCCCGTTGATTCCTCAGACATATGCTTCAAGATTGCCGGGGCAGGAGCGCTGAAGAATGGATTAGCCGATGGGCAACCTATCCTCCTCGAACCGATAATGAACATTAAGGTGAGGGTTCCCGAGGACTTCACCGGTGATATTATCGGTGACCTTAACGGCAAACGAGCCAAGGTTCTGGGGATGAACCCCGAGGATGGATTCAATGTTATCGAAGCCCAGGTGCCACAGGCTGAGATTTTGCGCTATACCATAGACCTGAAGTCGATAACTCAGGGGAGAGGGAGCTTCACCGTTGACTTCAGCCACTACGAGGAGGTCCCACCCAACATCACCCAGAAGATTATCGCTGAAAGGCAAGCCAAGAAGGGTTAACCTCAAGCTAAAGACAGTTCGCTGACAGCGGTGAGGGTTAGGCTTACCACCCGCTCTATACCGCTTAAATCGGTAAATACTTCTACCTCGGCTGAGGGGAAAAGGCAACGTAACAAACTGGTTACTGCCCCCGCTTGCCCCTGCCCCACCTCCAGAAGCAGAGAGCCATGAGGACAAAGCCTATCACCCGCCTGCTGACATAGCTGGCGTATCTTTTCCAGCCCATCCCGACCCCCGTTTAACGCCAGCAGCGGCTCAAAGCCTGCCGAACCTATCTGGGTCAATTCCATCTCCCCGACATAGGGCAGATTAGCTATTATGAGGTCAACCGGCTCAGGTAGTGGCTCAAGCATATCGCCTTGGAGAAGACAAACCCTCTCTGCCACACCATGTTTCTGGCAGTTGAATCGGGCAATTTTGAGGGCAGAAGCAGATATATCAGTGGCATAGACCTTTGCCCGAGGAAGGTGTAACGCCAGGCTGATGGCGATGGCACCACAACCGGTGCCGATTTCAGCTATGCCGGACACAGTATGATGTTGAGCCAGCTTGACAGCCTGTTCTACCAGTAACTCGCTCTCCGGTCGAGGAATGAACACGCCGGGCTCAACATAGAAATCAAGCCCGTAGAATTCACGACGCCCCATGATATAGGCTATCGGCTCACCACTGAGACGGCGCTCGATTAGGTACCAGAACTCCTCCTCTTCGGAGCCCAGTTCACGGTCAAGGGCTAGATATAACTGAACCCGGCTTATCCTTAATGCCTGCCTTAGCAATAGCTCACCCTCCAGGTGAGCTTCCTCAATATCATGGGCAACAAGAATCTTCCGGGCACGACCGAGAGCCTGTTTTAAGGTCATACCACTTCCTCCCCCAACTGTTTCATATGGTCGCTAGCGGCTAAGGCGTCGATAAGCACATCTAGGTCTCCCTCCAGGATTCGGGAGAGGTTGCGGATGGTGAGATTAATACGGTGGTCGGAAACGCGGTCTTGCTGGAAGTTATAGGTTCGTATCTTCTCGGCACGGTGACCGGTACCTACCTGAGAACGGCGCTGCTCGGTCACCTCCGCTTCCTGTTTGCGCTGCTCTACGTCCAGCAGTCGAGCTCGGAGCAGTGCCATCGCTTTCACTTTATTACTTCGCTGTGAGCGCTCGTCCTGGCAGGAAGCCACGATACCTGTCGGCGAATGGGTGATGCGGACAGCTGAGGACACCTTATCCACATGCTGCCCCCCAGCCCCATGGCTGCGAAAGGTATCAATTTTTAGGTCGTCGGGATTGATAGATACCTCCACCTCATCCGCCTCGGGGAGAACAGCCACTGTAGCCGTTGAGGTGTGAATTCTGCCCACAGTCTCAGTAACGGGCACCCGCTGCACCCGATGAACCCCTCTTTCATACTTCAATCGACTGAAAGCGCCCTTGCCCTTTATCTCAAATATGATTTCCTTAAAGCTACCAATGCCGCTTTCGTTAGCACTAATCACGTCAACCCCCCACCCCTTAGATTGAGCATATCGGGTGTACATACGGAAGAGGTCAGCGGCAAATAGCCCGGCTTCATCGCCACCAGCCCCAGCCCGAATCTCCATGATAATGTCTTTTTCATCATTGGGGTCCTTGGGCAACAGGGCAAGCTTTAGCTCCTCAGTCAGCTGGTCCAGCTTCGACTCTAGGGCCTCTATCTCCTGCTTAACCAGTTCGTTCATCTCTTCATCCAGCCCCTCGACCCGCATCGCTTTTACCTCTTCCAGCGACTTAGAGGCGGCTTTATACTCCCTGTACCCGGCCACCACATCCTCAATACCGGCTTTCTCCTGAGCCAGCGCCTGTAACTGTTTCAGGTCAGATGCTACCTCGGGCTTAGCCATCTGCCGCTCTAGCTCATGGTAACGCTTCTCTATCTTCTCAAGCTGGTTAAACACGATTCTGTCACCTCGCCAAATCATTATAGCATAGCCCCAATTAGCGCCTCAAAAAACAGGAGCGAAAATTTGACAGCAAAGCCTGACTTTTTATATCATTAAATGATAATATTTTTCATTTGCAGCTTGAAATGAGATTCTCAGAGAAAAAGATAGCCGCCATACTGAGACGACATGGCTATAAGTTCACCCCCCAACGCTGGGCGGTGATACAGATAATAGCCTCCAGTCCAGACCACCTTACCCCTGCCGCCATATATGAGAAGGTGCATCAAGAGCACCCCAATATTGGGCTGGTAACCATCTACCGCACCCTGGATATCCTGACCAAGCTGGGGCTTATCTGCGAGTTGCACGCCGGGGGTAGCTGCCACAGCTATACCACCGCCGCCTCAGAGCACCACCACCACCTGATCTGCTCCAACTGCGGTAAGGTTGTTGATTTCAGTGGCTATGACCTTAGTGAACTGGAACAGAGGCTATCCCGCCAGACCGGTTTTGCCATTGAAGACCACCTGCTCGAGTTCGCCGGTCTCTGCCAAGCCTGCCAGAAAGGGTAATCGATAGTTATTTTTTAATAGACGCAGGAAAATGCTAAGACGAATAGCCGATGAGCTCAGACATCATGCCCCGTTCACCGCCGCAGGTGCCGCTACCGGGATTATTCTCATGGCGATAATTGCCTTCGGCAACGCCCTTCCCCAGGTTTCCCAGGCTTCCTATACCGTTTTCTACATCCTGCACCCCGCCCATATCGTCTTGAGTGCCCTGGTGACCACAGCTATATATAGAAAATATAGTGACGGCAGAATGTGGAGAGCGATTTTAATTGGCTACTTCGGCGCTGTGGGCATAGCGACGCTGAGCGATTCCATAATCCCCTACCTAGGAGAGACCCTGCTCGGACTGGAGAACAGGGGAATTCACATAGGTGTTATTGAAGAACCGCAGCTAACCATTCCGGCAGCATTTGTGGGTATTGCCATTGCTTACTGGAGACCCACCACCAAGCTCCCCCACTATGGACATGTACTGTTAAGCACCTGGGCATCACTATTCCACATCATTATGGCACTGGGCGCAACAGTAAACTGGATTATATTTCCCACTATTTTCGCATTCTTATTCCTTGCCGTCTGGCTGCCCTGCTGTACCAGCGATATCGTCTTCCCCCTCCTCTTCGTAAGGGAGAAGCGGACACAATAGAACACACTCATATCCATTCTGCACGCCAATTATAGCAAAGAAGGGGGTGTAAGTGTATTTATAGCTTGTTGCGAAATGCTGAAGTAACATTCCGTCAGATTGTATAATTCGGTAACAAAATCAGTAACTGACCACTAATCGGGGCGGCTAAGTATGGTTACTTGGCGAATTTCCTATGAGACTATATAATCAAGAAATATGAAGATAGGAATGATGTGTCTTTGGAATGCCGCCAATGGGCCTTCTATTCATGCGGAATTGGTGGGTAGGGCTTGGGTAGAATTAGGCCACCATCTCAGGGTATTCTCCGCCAAAAAACACCCTGATGCCAGGCCTGCCTCCCAAATAGATGAGCATTTTGTGATCAGGCACTTTAGTATTGACAAAGTCATACCAGTCACCCGTGCTGCCTGGTTTGATCCCTCTCCAATCTTGAACGAAGCATACGATGTTTTTGTCGCCCAAAACGTGGAGAGATTACCTGCCGAAAAGCTACTTGAGATATTCCCCAAAATCCAGGAAAGGTCCGTCACCGTTCAGGTTGTCCACGAGGGCAAAGCTCCAGAAGACCCTCTCTATTACAGGTTTGACTGGGATGCTATTGTCTGTTTTGATCAGAGATACAAAGACTATCTGGTCAAATCTTTCCCTGCTGAAAAGATTCACATGATTCCCTACCCCTACCATCCACTCGAGCTAGGTGATAAGGAGAAAGCGAGAAAGAACCTGGAGTTTCGTTCGGACGAAAAGAT
>DAOWAU010000008.1 GCA_030634425.1 Dehalococcoidia bacterium | reverse complement strand
GGGTTCAAAAAATTTGCTCGCCATTGCCGTGAAAGGCAGCGGCAATATTCCCGTTGCCAAACCGGATAGGTTTCAAACAGCGGTCAAGGCGGGTAACAAAAAAGTCCTGGATGCCACTGCCGGGGAAGGCTGGGCTCCGGGCGGTACTACGGGAGACATACCTCAAAATGATCAGCTTGGCGATATTCCGACAAAGAATTGGAGGGCTAACTCATGGGGGAAAGGAGAAGAGCTTTATAATCACTTCGAAAGTAAAAACCTAATAAGAGCCAATGCGTGCTACAAAGGGTGTGTTTTACGGTGTGGCAGAATTGCTAGAGTAGAGACCGGGAAGTGGAAAACCCCTGAGCATGAAGGCTCCGAGTACGAAAGCATCTGTGCCTTTACCTTCTTCGTCTTAAACGATGATATGGATTCTGCCGTATATGCCACATACCTGTGTAATGAGTATGGCTTGGACACGATATCTACAGGCGCAGCTATTGCTTTTGTCATGGACTGCTACGAACAAGGCATGCTGAGCAAGGAAGAGGTCGACGGCTTAGATCTTACCTGGGGAAACACGGACACTATTGTTGACATGGTCCATAAAATAGCCAAGAGAGAAGGCATAGGGAGAATTCTAGGCGAGGGAGTCAGGCGCGCTTCTCAGAAAATTGGTAAGGGCTCGAACCTGTTTGCAATAGAGGTCAAGGGCCTCGAGGGGCCAGCACACGATGGAAGGTCTGGAAAGGCTCTGGCGATAATGTATGGGACGGGCAATAGAGGTATGTGCCATATTCATCCCCTGGAAGGTATGGCGTTTGATAGTGCCAAGAATGACTTTGGGCTGGTTCCTTACGGACTTCCCGACCCTCAGACTGTAGAACGTTTTGCGGAAGAAGGCAAAGGAAGAATAGCAAAAACTTTGCAGGATTTTGGCATACTGCCGGATATTCTCGGGATATGTAAGTTTTTCTCATATAGTGGCTTAGTGCTCCCAGAATTCGCTGAACTCGTCTCCTCATTAACAGGCTGGGACATAAGCGAGCAAGAACTTTTGAATATAGGGGAACGGGTTTACAATCTTCAAAGAATGATTAACGTTAGGGAAGGCATAGGAAGGGCAGATGACCAGCTTCCCACAAGGGCTTGCCAGATACCAGAGTTTGGAAAATATTCTTCAGTCGCTGAATGTGGAATCAGGAACTACGAGCAGATGTTAGACGAATATTACGAAGCAAGGGGCTGGAGCAGAGAGACAGGAATACCAACGAAAGAGAAACTGCAACAATTGGGGCTTGGAAGTTTTATTTAATAGTGAGATATACTAATATCCGTACCGACGGTAGGAGAGACCCTACATAGGGAGCCGAAGGGGAAAGAGACCGGGCTAACCTGTGTCTCGAAACTCTCAGGCAAAAGGACTACCGCAGGGAAGTTCTCTGGAGAGAGCCTCATATGAGGCGACCGAAGGGGCAGCCTAAATATTAAGTTTAGGAAATCTCTCAGGTAAAAGGACAGAGGCGCAATCTACACTAAACAGATTGTGCCTTTATCTTTGAAAGTTTTATAATGGAGTAAGCCCTCGGAACTTGAAGCCTTGATGAATAGTGATGAGCATAATAAAAAAGGGGGATTGATATAATGCCATCGCCTTATATACCTAATACCGATGCCGACCGGAGCGCTATGTTGAAAGAGATCGGAGTCGGTTCCGTTGATGAGCTATTTCAAGATGTACCCGAAGAATTTCGCAATGCTGAGTTCAGACTACCTTCCCCTCTCTCTGAGATAGAATTCAAAGACGAGCTTCGTCGGCTATCAAACCACAATGCGAATCTGGATGACTACGCCTGTTTTCTAGGAGCCGGCTACTACAGGCACTTCATCCCCAGCGTGGTTGGCCACATCACTGGTCGTAGCGAGTTCTATACTTCTTACACTCCATATCAGGCTGAGGCGAGCCAGGGGACACTGCAAGCCATCTATGAGTATCAGTCGCTGGTCTGCCAGCTCACCGGGATGGAGGTGAGCAACGCCGGGATGTACGATGGCAGTACGGCAGCGGCTGAAGCTGCTCTGATGGCGTGCCGAATCACAAAGAGGGGCAAAGTCGCCGTCCTGTCCACAGTGAACCCAAGGTACCGTAGCATCATAGACACCTACGTCAGTGGTCACAACATCCCCATGGAGAAGATGGAGCCAGATTCGGTTAATCCATCTTCGGACTGTGCCTGTTTGATAGTTCAGCAGCCTAACTTCTTTGGCTATTTTGAAGACATGGGAACATATACACGGAAAGCCAATGATATTGGGGCATTGCTCATCGTTATAGCTGACACCATTTCCCTGGGTATGTTTAAGTCGCCGGGAGAGTATGGGGCTGATATTGCTGTTGCTGAAGGGCAGGCTCTAGGCAATCCGATAAACTTTGGGGGGCCGGGAGTGGGCATTTTCACCTGCCGCAAGGAATACGTGCGTCAGATACCAGGCAGGCTCGCAGGTAAGACTGTGGATGCCAACGGTAAGCCGGGATACGTGCTGACTATGGCAACCCGGGAACAGCATATCAGAAGGGAACGGGCTACATCCAATATCTGCACCAACGAAGCTCTGGTGTCCCTGGCAACAGCGATTTATCTCGCCACCCTAGGCAAAAGAGGACTGCGCCAAGTAGCTGAGCTCTGCTACCACAAGGCTCACTATGCTGCTGAGGCAATAGGTAAGCTCAAAGGATATTCCCTCGTTTTCCAGCAGCCTTTCTTCAAGGAATTTGTCGTGCGTTGCCCGATGAACCCCCAGCAGGTAAACGAAGCGCTTTTTAAGGAAAGAATAATCGGGGGGCTGGATATCAGCCACATGATAGAAGGCAGCATGCTGCTCTGCGTCACTGAGGTAAACACCAAGCGAGATATAGACAGGTTGGTAGAAATTCTATCAGCACTTTAGATGGGGGTGAGAAATGGGTCATCATTATTTACTTCCTGATATTAGCCAGCCAGGCAGGATTGGTTGCACTCTTCCCTCTCTCGATGTAAGCCCGGCAGAGCTACCCCCCAAGGAGCTACTTCGCCAAGAGCTTGAGTTGCCCGAGATAAGTGAGGTGGAGCTGGTGAGATATTTTACGGCTCTAAGTAAGCTCAATTACGGAGTAGACACGGGATTTTACCCTTTAGGCAGCTGCACCATGAAGTATAATCCAAAATGGCATGAGGATATTGCCAAGCTGCCTGGCTTTGCTTCAATTCATCCCTATCAACCAGTAGGCTCTGTTCAAGGGGCACTACAGCTTATGTTTGAGTTGCAGGAGCATTTGGCTGAGATCACCGGTATGGATGCCACCAGCCTAGCACCCATGGCTGGGGCTCAAGGTGAGCTTGCCAGCATATTAATGGTAAAAGCGTATTATCAGAGCCGAGGGGATAAGATGCGGGTCAAGATACTGGTGCCAGACTCGGCGCATGGCACAAATCCAGCCACAGCTGCTATGTGCGGGTTTGAGATAAGCACTGTGTCCTCTGATAATGATGGCAACATAGATTTGAAGAGCCTTGAGTCCATGATGAACGAGGAGGTCGCTGCCCTAACCTTGACACTACCAACTACCTTGGGTTTATTTGACCCGCAAATAGCTGAAATAACCAAACTCGTGCATCACAAAGGCGGGCTGCTGTTCGGTGACGGAGCCAACCTGAACTCTATGCTGGGGAAAGTGAAATTCGGAGACTTGGGCTTTGATTGTGTCCAGTTGAATCTTCACAAGACCTTTAGCACCCCTCACGGGGGTGGCGGACCGGGGTCGGGTCCTGTCTGCGTCAGGTCAGATTTAGCCGACTTCTTACCCACACCTTTAGTGGCCAAGAACAGGGAGGGGTACACATTCACCACACCAGCCAAGTCTATAGGCAGCCTGGGAGCAGCTTATGGAAACTTTGGCGTGATGGTCAAGGCTTATGCTTATATATGCTCCCTCGGCGCGGAAGGACTTAAAGAGGTTAGCGAGAACGCAGTCATAAATGCCAACTACCTTAAGGAGAAGCTAAAGGCATTCTATCATCTGCCCTATGACCGCACCTGTATGCATGAGGTGATATTTTCCAGCAAACGGCAGAAAGCAAAGGGCGTTCATACGGTAGATATCGCCAAGCGTCTACTTGATTACGGCTTTCACCCCCCCACTGTTTATTTCCCCCTGATAGTTGATGAAGCCCTCATGACTGAACCTACCGAGACAGAGAGCAAAGAAACGCTGGATGCATACATTGACGCTATGGAAGAAATAGCCAAGGAGGCAGATGAAAACCCTGAAATCTTGCACACAGCCCCCCACAACACACCGGTCAGGCGGCTCGACGAGGTCATGGCAGCCAGAAAACCAGACCTGCGCTGGGAGATGAGGAGCCAACGCTTTGAATGAAAAGGATATAGTGATAATTGGAGGCGGTCCCGCAGGCTACGTGGCAGCAATCCATGCCGCTCACCTGGGGGCGAAGGTGGCTCTGGTAGAAAAGGACAAGCTGGGTGGCACCTGTCTCAATCGGGGTTGTATCCCCACCAAGGCACTTATCAAAAGTGTGGAGGTGCTCATTGAAGCGAGAAGGGCAAGCGACTTCGGAATAGATGTTGGCAACGTCGCCATAGATTTCCCAAAGATTATGGCCCGTAAAAGCAACGTGGTTCACAAATTAGTCTCCGGTGTTGAACGATTAATGAAAACAAACAAGATAAGTGTCCACAGAGGCAATGGCCGCATCTTATCCCCACACCTCATCAAAGTGAATAACGAAGAGATAGCAACCAAAAAGCTTATTATCGCCACCGGCTCCGAGTCAGCTCTGCTTCCCATCCCCGGCTTAGAACTGCCTGGAGTGCTCACCACCGATGACATCCTTGAGCTGAAAGAGCTGCCAGAAAGCCTGGTGGTTATTGGCGGAAGTCACGTAGGTATTGAGTTCGCCACCCTTTTTAATGCGTTGGGAACAAAGGTGACTGTTGTGAAGAGACGCCCCCTCCGACTGGAGCCTGTTGATGAAGAGATTGGCCGACGTTTCGCTCAGACCCTACCCAAGCAAGGTATTGCAGTCAAAATCGGAGCTGCGGTCAAGGCAATCAAAAAGGAAGGTGCAGCCCTCAAGGTAGTCTGGGATACCCCAGATGGCGAGCAGGGAGTTGAGGGGCAGATGGTACTCATGGCTACCGGGCGCCAACCCTATACCGAGGGGCTGGACTTATCAGAACTGGGGATAAAGATGGATGGCCGGGCTATTGTAGCGAACGAGCACCTTAAAACAAATGTAGATGATATCTACGCCGTCGGCGATGTCCTTGGCAAGAGGATGCTGGCTCATGTTGCCTCCTACGAGGGAGAGATAGCAGCCGAGAATGCTCTTGGTCACCGTCGCCAGGCAGATTATCATGCCGTCCCTTGCTGTATCTTCACCCACCCGGAGATAGCTGGCGTTGGTATCACCGAGGCGCAAGCAAAGGATAGTGGCATTCCTTATAAAGTGAGTAAATTTCCCTTTCTCGCCTGCGGCCGTGCTGTCGCCATGAATGAGACAATGGGTATAGTCAAAATGATTTGTAATGCCGAGACCGGCAAGGTTCTGAGCATGCACATTATGGGACCGCATGCCAGCGAACTTATTGCTGAAGGTACGTTTGCCATACAAATGGGGGCAACGGCTAGAGATATTGCTTCCACTCTCCACGCCCACCCTACCCTATCTGAGGCGATACTCGAGACGGCGATGGGACAGCTAGATGGCTCAATCCACTTCCAAAAGGGGAAGAAATGAGTGTAACGATAAAGGTTTACGCCATCCTGGACAAATATACCGACGGAGAACAGGTAATCGAGGTAGACGGAAGTACAGTTGGTCAATGCCTCGCCCAACTAGTCAAGAAGTACCCCGCCATGAAGGAAGCGCTGTTTGATAAGAACGGCAAACTACTTGATTACATCAATGTTTATGTCAACAGAAAAAGGCCTTACCCAGAGCTACTGGACAAGCCGGTCAAGGACGGAGACGACATTCTCCTGGCTGTAGCAATCGGAGGAGGATAAGAGGTCGGAGGTTCAAGTCCCCTACCGCCCACCATAAATACGAAAAGCCTCAATTCCGGTTTCCTTGGCAGCAATAGCTGCTAACTATGGTAAAGGGTCCTCATCAAAGCTCAATTGTTTCGCCATGTTGACCCTCCTCCATAGTGATGACACGGTTGGCAACCCGGTCATTGTCCTTTATCTTGATATTAGTACCCAGAATACACCGTTTAACAGTGACACCAGCCCCAGTATCGACACCTCTCCATAATATAGCCTTCTCCATATTAGCGCCCTCTCCTATATGGCAATCTGGCCCGATAACCACCGGTCCCTTGATGCACGCTTTTTGGTCTATCTTAGATCTGCTACCAATCATTGCCGGTCCCGCTACCTCAGATGAAGGATGGATGATAACATCCTTATCGCAACATACCTCATCCCTGGCTAAACCACCAACAAGAGCGCTCTTTGCTTTAGCCATCAAAAGGTCACAATTTAGGCAGAGGTACTTCTCCGGCGTTCCCATATCAAGCCAATAGCCGCTGGATGAATAACCATAGATAGGCTCACCAAGCTCAAGGAGGAGGGGAAACAGCCCCTTCTCAAACATATAACGAGTATTTGGTGGGACATGCTGCAAAACTTCCGGCTCAACGAGATAAATGCCAGCGTTTATCCAGTGACTAGTTACCTGGTCAGGGCTTGGTTTTTCAACAAAGCGCTTCACCCTTCCCTCACCATCAGTTTCAACTACCCCGAAGGCACAGGGGTCATCCACCCAGGTCAAGGCTATGGTTACCTTTGCCCTCTTATCCCGATGAAGGGCAAGCATATCGGCTACGTCAATATCAGAGAAGACATCCCCATTAAGAACAACGAAGGTGCTATCTAGGCACTGCTCAACGTTCTTTACTGCCCCAGCAGTACCCAGCGGACTATCCTCCACAGCATAGGTCAGCCGCACCCCTGAGCCGCTGCCATCCCCAAAATAATTCTGAACAACCTCTGGAAGATAGCCCAGTGCCAGGATGACATCCCCAACCCCATAGTTCTTGAGGTAGGCGAAGGTATGCTCCAAGAAGGGCCGATTCAGCACCGGCACCATAGCCTTAGGCACCTCATAAGTAAGCGGGCGTAGCCGTGTGCCTTCGCCACCAATCAAAATAACCGCTTTCATTGAAGCGCCTGTCCTTGGCATTGCATACCCCCCTTACTTTTCGCATCAAAGGTCGAGTTTCACTAGAAATTTCCTTGCAAGTGTATAACTGGGATAGCATTAATGAAATCGCAGCACCTCGCTGGCTTTAACCAGAATTCCCCACTTCAATTACTGCAGCCAATGTTAACTCCCCGCTCACTGGAAGTCAAAGTCATCGATGCTCTTCATCCAGATAGCCTTGCAGAATAATTGCCGCTGCCGCAGCATCATCACGAGCTTTCCCTCTGCGTTTTTTGGCACTACCTGCCCGCATCAAGCGTTTAGCCAATACTGTTGATAAGCGCTCATCTCTGAACTCCAGGGGGGCCCTGGTATGGCTACACAGTTTGTCAACAAAAGCCTTTACCTTTTCTGCCTGCTTACCCAGACTACCATCCATAGAGCGGGGCAAACCAACTACAATCTGCCCCACCTGATGCTGGCTGATGATATCGATAATAGCCCCGATATCCGCCATCCCACCCTTGCGGTCGATAATGGTAAACGGGCTGGCTAACACACCATGCGGATCGCTGAGGGCGACCCCAATCCTCCTATCTCCAATATCAAGTCCTAGGCAGCGCATTGCATGTACCTCCGGGATGTTTGACTACGGGTGAAGTATAAATCCCTATATCAAGCTCTTCACCAGTCGAAGGGCTTCGTCTAATTTCTTTTTATCCTTGCCACCCGCCTGAGCAAAATGGGCTTTGCCCCCACCTCCACCACCGGTAACCTCGGCTACCTGCCTAACTATCTTCCCAGCATTGTAGCCTTTATCAACTAAGTCAAGGGTTACTGCGGCCAAGAAAAGAGGTTTATTATCGTAAATGGTCCCCAGAACTATCACCACGCTCTTTAATTTCTCTCTGAGCAGGTCACTCATCTCGCGTAGAGCCTCCAGCCGTGAAGATGGCACCTTGGCTACCAGCACCCTTACCCCTTTAACCACCTCTGCCTGACCCAATAAGGATGTAACTACTTCCTTGGACAGTCCCCTCTCCAGAGCCAGGGCTCGCCGGCGTTCTTTGCTTATTTCAGCAACCAAGCTTGATACCTTGCCCTGGATATCATCAGGTGAAGCGCCCAGAGCCTGGGCAACGTCGTTCCACTGGGAAAATTGTCGGTCAATAAGCACATCAGCCCCCCTGCCGGTAACAGCCTCAATACGACGCAACCCGGCACCAATGCTACTCTCACCGATAATGCGAAAGAAGCCTATCTCCCCGGTTGAGTCCACATGGGTACCACCACACAGCTCGGCGCTAATCACCGGCTCACCTATTTTCACCACTCGAACTACATCGCCATACTTTTCATCAAATAGAGCGATAGCCCCTTCATCTACCGCCTTTTTATACGGCATCTCTTCACTGTACACCTTCAGGTTATGGCGAATTTTATCATTAACAATATGGTTTACCTCTTGCAGCTCTTCAGGCATCAAGGCATTTAGGTGAGAGAAATCGAATCTAAACCTATCTGGAGCCACCAGTGAGCCCTTTTGCTGAACATGCTCACCTAATACCTGCCGCAGAGCCAACTGGAGCAAGTGGGTGGCGGTATGATTACGAGCAATATCAAGTCGCTGCTCCTCATCTACTTCAGCCTCAACCTCATCCCCCACCGTTAAACTGCCTCGGCCGACATGCCCGTGATGGACAGTGATGTCCGGGGGAACTCGAATGGTATCAGTAACCGAAAAGCTTCCCGACGGGCTGGTTATCTTACCAATATCACCCACCTGCCCCCCCATCTCACCATAGAAGGGGGTGGACTCCAAGACCAGGCTTGCCTCCTCCCCCTCCTGTATCGTCTCCGCCAGCTCACTGTCAACCAAGATGCAAGAAATAACCGATTTATGTCTCAAAGTATCATAGCCAACAAAGAGGGTTGCTTCAACATCAAGCTGCGCTTGTAATCCAGCCATTCCCTCAGAAGTAACCTCAAATTTCTGGGCGGCTTGGGCTCGCTCCCGCTGTTTCTCCATTTCCTTTTCAAAGCCCTCCAAATCCACTGAGAAACCGCGCTCGGCAGCGACCTCAGTGGTTAGCTCCACAGGGAAGCCATAGGTATCGTATAGTTTAAAAGCCTTCTCGCCAGGGATTTTACTTTTCCCTTTCCCCACCAGTTCCTCCACAGCCTCATCTAACAATTCCAGCCCGGTGGTAAGGGTCTCGTTGAACCTGGCCTCCTCATGTTCAATGACCTCGATAATGAAGTCCCGCTTTTGCACTATTTCAGGGTAAACATGTCCCATATGTTCCATGATGGTCTTAGCTACCTCAACCATGAACGGTTTACCCACTCCCAGCCTTCGGCCGAAGAGCGCCGCCCGGCGCAATAGCCGGCGCAGCACATAACCCCGCCCCTCATTACCAGGGATTACGCCATCACCGATAAGGAAGGCGATTCCCCGTGAATGCTCAGCTACTATTCGCATAGCATTGTCAGTGCTCTTGTCAGAACCGTATTTCTTCCCCGCTAGCCCGGATACACATTCCATTAAAGGAACAAAGAAGTCGGTCTCATAGACGGAGGTTTTACCCTGCATTATGGCTGCGGTTCTCTCCAAACCCAGGCCAGTATCAATATTAGGTTTTGGCAACAGGGTGCGCTGTCCTTCTTTGTCCTGGTTATACTGGGTAAATACCAGGTTCCAAATCTCAGAAAACCGACCACAATCACAGCCGGGGGCACAAGAAGCCTTCCCGCAACCAACCCCTTCCCCAAAGTCATAGATAATCTCACTGCAAGGCCCACAGGGTCCAGAATCGCCGGCTGGCCCCCAGAAGTTATCTTCTTCACCAAACCGTAATATTCTGTCCTCAGGGATACCTATCTCTCGCCAGTAGCCAAAAGACTCATCATCGTCGAGGAAGATGGTTATCCATAGTCGTGAGGAGGGAAGCTCCAAACGCTGGGTAACGAACTCCCACGCCCAGTTAATGGCTTCCCGCTTAAAGTAGTCACCAACACTGAAGTTACCCAGCATTTCAAAGAAGGTAAGATGATGAGGGTCACCCACTGACTCAATATCAGTAGCCCGAAAGCACTTTTGACATGACGCCAAACGACGATTGGGGGGCGCTGCCTCTCCCAAATAGTAGTGTTTGAACTGCACCATGCCAGCGCTAGTAAGCAGTAAAGTGGGGTCACCATGCGGCACCAAAGAGGAACTGGGAACGACTGTATGCCCTTTCTCCTCAAAGAAACTCAGGAATGCCGCCCGAAGCTCATCACCAGTCACTTATCTGTTCACCATCGGTCAAAAACAATTGTTATACGATTTTAATGTAACTCATACTAGCTGTCAACGAGCACATAGCTCAGCAATGAGCATACTGAGAGCAAGCTCGCCATCATACTTCCCTGTTTTAATAGAGAGGTCAGTCTCCAAGAGTTTATGATAGACCTCCTTAAGTCGTTCCAGGGAGTGTCTACCAGCCTGCTCCAGTGTTTTATGTAAAGTAAATTCTGAGGTCAACCCCAACTTATTCTGAATCTCCGCTTCAGATGCCCTCTGATTCCTCAGCTCTTTTGCCCGAACTATCAACTGAACCTGCCGTGATAACATAACCAGAAGATAAGCTGAGGGGGCTCCCCTCTCCAGCAACTGATGGAGGGCTTGTTCAGCTAACCGAGCCCTGAATTCAAGGATGGCATCAACCATGGCGAAAACACTAACCTGCCGGGCATAGCTCACCACCCTATCGACATCCCCATCTTCAACGCGGCGACCTGAGGCGAAGAGGATAAGCTTGTCAATCTCACTTCTCATAATCCATAGATTGTTACCGACAAGCCTAGCCAGCAGGTTTACTGCCTGTGGAGATATACTACCGCTTTCCTCCCTCACCCGCCTTTGAATCCACCTGCGAAGCTCGGTATCCCTCAATAGAGGAAAGGTCTTTACCGTTGCCTTAGCTGAAAGCGCCTTGAGTAGAGGATTACTGCTCCTTAGTTTACCATCTACCAATACCAATATGGTGCTATCAGGTACCTCATTGATGCAGACAGCTAATGATTTATACTCGTTTTGCCGGTTAGTCGCCGAGGCGGTCTTCTTACGACCGCTGGGTTTACTTTTGGATTCAAAGCGCCCCAATAACCCCTTGACGATGACCAATCGCTTCTCAGAAAGAAAAGGCGCCGTCTCACAAACAGCTCTTAATTGGTCTGGGGTTACCTGCCGACCATCAAATACGGTGGTATTAGTCGCTAAAAGTTCCTGGTCGCCCATACCTTTCTTTATCTCTTCCAACGACTGGCTAAGAGAAAAATCATCCTGCCCCGATAGGATATACAACAAGGTTTGTCTCTCCTTAGGTCTCCTCCATTCTATCACACCGACCCCGATTTGTATTGAAGAACAGCGGGGAGTAAAATGAAGATAAGCGATACTTGCCCTCCTGGCACTGGTTAAATCAATGAGCGTTGGCATTGGCATCATAGGATTGCCTCAAAGCGGCAGGACAACTATTTTCAACGCCTTAACCAAGGGCAAGGTTCATGCCGAAAGCCATACCCACGAAGGGCTGGCTCCTCACATTGGAATAGCTAAGGTCCCCGAACCCCGCCTCAACAGGTTAGTCGATATATTTCATCCCAAAAAGGTAGTCCCAGCCGAGGTAAGATACCTCGACATCGGAGCTTCGGTTAGGGATTTGGTTGAGGAAAAGGCTATAAGCGGACAACTCCTGAACCAACTTACCAGCGTGGATGCTCTTATTAATGTAGTCCGAGCCTTCACCAATGAAAGTGTACCCCATATCAAGGGTAGCCTGGATGTAGAGCGGGACATCGCCACCATGGATCTGGAACTCGCCTTCTCCGACCTAGCGTTACTGGAGAGGAGGCTGGAGAGGATAGACGAGTCTCTAAAAGGGGCTAAACAGCCTGAGCGTCAAGGTCTCCTCCGAGAGCAAGAACTGCTGACAAAGATTAAGGCTCATCTGGAAAAAGAGGCGCCCATCAGAGAACTGAAGCTGCCTCCTGATGAGGTCAAAACAATTGCCAATTACCAGTTTCTCACCGCTAAGCCACTATTAATAGTGGTCAATATTGGAGAAGACCAGCTACCCCAGACAGCATCTTTAGAAGAGGAGCTTAAAGCGCGTCATTCACGGCCAAAGTGCGCCGTTATCGCCATCTGTGGCGAGCTAGAAATGGAGCTGGCTCAATTAGATGAGAGCGCTGCCGAGAACTTCCGCGCTGAATTCGGCATAACAGAATCCGGGCTTGACCGCACTATCAAATCATCCTACGAATTACTAGAGCTAATCTCGTTCTTCACCATAGCCTCCGGCGAGGTTAAGGCCTGGTCTATTAAGCATAACACCTGCGCTGTTAAAGCCGCAGGTAAAATCCACACCGATATGGAAAAGGGGTTCATCCGGGCAGAGGTTATCAGCTACGACGACATGATGAAGTGTGGCAACTTGGCTGAAGCTCGCAAGAAAGGGCTCCTCCGACTGGAGGGCAAGGACTATATAGTTCAGGACGGCGATATAATCACCTTCCTATTTAATGTCTAAGCGCCTTAGCGCAAATACTGCTTGGCAGGCCCCGTTTCGCGCCGTGGCGCCCCTGGGCGAGCTTGGGCGCGATGCCCCCAGCGCCTAATCCCACCTTAGGGCATTGACATTGGTTCACATCGGAACTAGACTTTAAGCAGGAGGCCGTGAGACTGCCTGACATGACGTAAAAGGAATTGATATGAGGCCCATATGAGATGAGAGGGCGACGGAACCGCTGAATTGATGGCGGTGGCTGGTGCCCTTTTTAGTTTGACATGACTTAGAAACATAACCTCTAATGAGGAGCTAAAGACTGCAGTAAGAGAAGCTGTAAGGAGGATAACCTAATGGAAAAACCAAGCATCCTTGTAGTAGATGATGAACAAACTATCAGGTCGCTGGCAAGAGCGTTTCTTAGCGGTAAGTTTATCTTACTCGAAGCATGTGATGGCGATGAAGCAGTAGATATAGCTCGCAAGCATAAGCCAGACCTTATCCTCATGGATATAATAATGCCCAATATGGATGGCTACCAAGCCTGCTCAATGATTAAGCGAGACAAGACAACCAGGAGTATCCCTGTGGTCATGCTCACTGGCCTCGGCTATGAACACAATAAGAAACTTGCCGAAGAGGCAGGTGCTGACGGTTATATAACCAAGCCGTTTACCCAGAAGGAACTGCTGGATACAATCAGTAAATTCCTGAAAATTCCCAAGTGAGTCATTGTATGCCATTTCCACATGAATATTACTACGGCGCCGTGACTTTCCCAACTAATCAATGATGTCGACCTTCTATGCTAAAAACCCCTATTCGACCCCCAAACAATCCCAATTCGCCCCGCAGAAAAACGGCCCAGGGCGGGCTGAAAGGGGGGCACGGTGGGGTAATTCCCGCCGAATAGGGACGCGAATAGGAACTTAGGGCACATAACTATCAAGTTATGGGCTCGACGGGGCTGTTTTTCCAGAGCATCCGTTCTGGGAGGGCAGGAGGGTGGAGAGTGG
>DAOWAU010000018.1 GCA_030634425.1 Dehalococcoidia bacterium | reverse complement strand
GATGTAGCCCGGTTAATTAAAGAGCTGGAGTTGCAGATGAAGACCGCTGCCAGAAACCTGGAGTTTGAGAGGGCGGCTCTACTGCGCGACCGCATCATCGAGCTGAGGAAAGAGTTCGATTACGTAGAGATAAAAAGTGGACAATAATCAGGTAGATACTAGGCAAGAGCGCCGGGAAAAGAAGCTCAAGAAGAAGCGGGAGCGAATGCCCAAGCACGGGAAAAATCTGGCGAGGGTATATATGGATGCTATCCTCAAGCGGCTGAAACGCGGCAAGCAGGATTGAATGCGTTAAAACCTATCCTCTATTTGTCCAGAGCAGGTATATTTACTACTCTTCCCTCTTAAACCCTTCCTCTTCCAGTTGCTCCATAATGCGTGCGGCTCTGGGGTAGCCGATGCGTAGCTTCCGTTGCAGGAAGGAGGTAGAGATGTGCTTGTGTTCTTCTGCCAGTTGCTTGGCTGTCTCCAGGAGCGGGTCCCTGGGGTACTCTTCCTCGGACACTGCCGCCGTCGGTGAGACAAGCTCCTCAATCCTTAAGGGGACTGCCTTTTTCCTCCGCTGGCTCTCCCAGAAAGAGACCAGCCTCTCCGTCTCGGCATCAGAGACGTAGCACCCCTGGAGGCGCTTGGGTTTACCTGCCTCGGTGGGCATGAACAACATATCCCCTCTACCCAGCAGCTTCTCGGCGCCACCTATGTCAAGGATGGTGCGCGAATCTACTTGGGAGGTAACAGCAAAGCTAATGCGGGTGGGGAAGTTAGCCTTGATTAAGCCGGTGACCACGTCTACTGATGGGCGCTGGGTAGCCACCACCAGATGGATGCCGGTGGCTCGGGCAAGCTGAGCTAATCGGCAGAGAATATGCTCCACCTCGTCAAAGCCTGTCATCATCAGGTCAGCCAGCTCGTCGATAATCAGTATTAGATAGGGAAGCTTCTCGTCTCCCTGCTTATTTTTATTGTAACCCTCAATATTGCGGACTCCGGTGCTAGCCAGTGTTTGGTACCGTTTATTCATTTGCTGGTTAAGCCAGCGCAGTGTGGACAGGGCTTTGTTGGTATCAACGATAACCGGTGTCGCCAGGTGAGGTATGTTGTTAAACGGGGTCAGCTCCACCCGCTTGGGGTCAATCATAATAAACTGGGCAGTAGTGGGTGGGTTGTGCAGAAGCAGACAGCAGATAATGGAGTTTAAGCAAACAGTCTTGCCACTGCCGGTAGCCCCGGCAATGAGCAGATGAGGCATTCGGGACAGGTTAGCGGCTATCGCCTCACCACCGGCACCTTTACCTAAGGCTAGCGCCAGATTAGACTTGCTTTCTGCTTTCTGGAAGGCGCTGGTCTCTATTACCCCCCGTAAAGTAACCAAGGTTGAACTTGTATTAGGCACCTCGATGCCCACTATAGATTTGCCTGGCACCGGAGCTTCAATCCTTATGCTGGGTGCTGCTAGAGCCAGAGCCAGGTCATTAGCCAGCGAGGTAATCCTCTCCACCTTAACCCTTGTCTTGGATACCTCCTCCAGCCTTACTGTAATATTGCCCTCTCTATCTCTTTCCTTTATCTCCTTCATCTTTCTATCCCACCCCGGTTCCACACCGAACTGGGTGACAGTTGGTCCAGCGTTTATCTGAACCACCTTAGTCTCAACACCATAGCTGGCCAGAGACTCTTCTATGATTCTGGCCCTTTGCGTATTATCGGCCTGACTAAACTCAACCTCAGGCGCTCTATCCAGAATATCAATAGGCGGTAACATCCAGCCATCAGCGGTTGCCAGGTCTGGCGCTTCACCGTATTTCTTCCAGACGTCCTCAGCCACCTGCTTAAGTTCTAGTTGGGGTTGGGCGGGGGCGGGTGGAGCGGGTGCTGGTGGAGTGATTGTTGGTGGGGGAGGTACCGGTTGCCTTTCCTCTTCTATCTTTGGGGGAGGTGGGGCTATAGTAGCCGGAGGGGGTGTCAGCTCTGGTGGAGGAGTAGTGAGGATAGGGGCAGGTCTCTTTTGTAGCTGCTTATGTAGCCAGGAAGCAGCCCCTTTTCCAGCACGCAGGCAAGCTTGGGGAGCTGCCAGAATAGTGCCTAAAAAGAATAATCCCGCTAGACGAAAAGCGCTGAGGAAAACCGGGTAGCCAGTTATGTCCTGCCCGGTGATTGACAGCCCGATGCTACCTCCCACATTGGAAAAGCCCAGTATTCCCCAGATAGCCACGGTGAAGGCAATACCGGCCGACCAATAGCGGAGGCGGTTAACGAGTGGGCGATGTCTCTGCCACCAGGTTATTCCACTCAGGATTCCGATGGCTATGATAATCAGGGGTAGCCCCAAGCCAAACAGCCTGACCGTTTCATTTTTAGCAGTGGTGGCCCATACAGTCATATTTTGCCACTGCCAGGTTAATATCCCCACGGTGATGGCTACCAGTATAATTCGACTTGCCAGTCGCAGCATGGGAAAGTGGAACAGACCTTTCTCTGACTGCCTTCCCTTAGACTTCTCTCTGTGTCTGCTTGGATTATTAACTCTCCTCTTAGCCATATCACCTTTCAGTGTATAAGATGCGTATAATTATACCTTTACCATAAAGGGGAGAATCATGGGGCGGCGTTTAATCTGCTCATAATAGAACTTATTCAGTATATCTTTAACCTTGGTGTTTATGAAGCCCCAATCAGCAGGTCGGTCACGACCATGGTCTAGGGCTCGGGCTATCAGGTCACGGCTCTTCTCTATCATCTCTCTATCTTCCCTGGTATCAACAAAGCCTCGCGATATAATGTCGGGACGTCCTATTAATTTACCGGTTTGCCGGTTAATAGCGATAATCACCATTACTATTCCATCCCGTGACAGCATTCTTCTATCACGGAGAACAACGTGGTCAATACCACTTCCGCCGAGACCGTCAACATAGACATTGCCCGAAGTAACCTTGCCCGTTACCTTGCCTGCCCATGGACTAAGTTCAAGGACTTCGCCATCCTCCAGGACGAAGATGTTGTCTTTGGGGATGCCCACCAACTCAGCCAGTTTAGCGTGAAGGGTGAGGTGGCGATATTCGCCGTGGATGGGCATAAAGAACTTGGGCTTGACCAGGTTTAGCAGCAGTTTTAACTCTTCTTGGCTGGCATGCCCGTGGACATGAACCTGTGCCACCTTATCATAGAATACTTGAGCTCCCTGCTTGAACAGGTTGTCCACGGTTCTGTTGACCACGGCTTCGTTGCCCGGGATGGGGGTGGCTGAAAGAATTACAGTGTCTCCGGGAACGATGTGAACCTGGCGATGGTCTCGATTAGCCATACGGACCAGAGCTGAGGTGGGCTCTCCCTGGCTTCCGGTGGCGACAAAGACTATTTTATTACGGGGCATGCCTTTGAGTTCATCAAGCCGAGCCAGTATCCCGTCGGGAGCATTAAGATAGCCCAGCTCTAGTGCCATGCGCACCGTATCGGTCATGCTGCGTCCCACAACGAAGACACGTCGCTGGTGCTTGGCGGCTGAGTCGATAACCTGCTGAATGCGGGATACCAGCGAGGAAAAGGTAGCGATAATCACCCTTCCTGGTGCCTGAGATATGACTCGGTCCAGGGTTTCGCCAACCACTCTTTCTGATGGGGTGTAGCCGGGTAGCTCCGCATAGGTCGAGTCAGCGAGGAGAAGCAAAGTTCCCTGAACTCCTAGCTGAGCCAGTCGAGATAAATCGGTTGGTTTGCCATCAACCGGGGTGTAGTCCAGCTTAAAATCTCCGCTATGGATTATGGTGCCCACCGGAGTACGGATGATTAAGCCTATTGCGTCGGGTATGCTGTGGCAGACATGGAAGGGTTCGATTTTAAATCTTCCCAGTGTAATCTCGCTGCCGGGCGCTATCACGTTAAGCTTGGCTTTTACGTGTGCCCTTCGCTGTTTGAGCTTGACGGAGATAAGACCTTGGGTAAGCTTGGTGGAGTAGATGGGCACATTAACCTCGGATAGCAGATAGGGCAGAGCACCAATATGGTCCTCATGACCATGGGTGATGATTATCCCCCTTATCTTCTCTCGTTTCTCCCTCAGGTAGCTGGTGTCGGGGAGTACCAGGTCGACACCCAGCATCTCTTCATCGGGGAACATAAGCCCGGCATCAATGAGGATGATGTCATTTTGATATTCCATCACCATCATATTCTTGCCGATTTCACTTAATCCACCGAGGGGGATTATCTTGAGTCTTGGCTTAGCCATAGATTTAATCCTCAAACATAGTTAATTGCCTAGCCTCTTGTTTGGCTTCAGGCACAGCTTCCGTTTGGACTAGGAGTGATGGAATCTTAAGCATATCAGCCTCTATTGTTTGGCGTAAGCTCTGCTGGTGGAGGGCTGCTGCCGGATGATACATGGCATAATAGATAACATTGTCTTGCCTCTGAGCTATGCCATGAATTTTGCTTATGCTCTTACCGGGGAAAAACATTGCCATAGAATACCGTCCCAGGGTTACAATCAGCTTGGGGCAAATTAACTCAATCTGGCGGTCTAGCCACTTACGGCAATTGAGTATTTCTGCGGGTAGGGGGTCGCGGTTTCCCTGCGGGCGGCACTTAATTATATTGGCGATATAAACTTGCTCACGTTTCAGGTTAATGGAAGCCAGCAATTCATCGAGATATAACCCTGCTGGCCCAACAAAGGGACGACCCTGCTGGTCTTCATGCCAGCCTGGTGCCTCCCCAATAAACATTATTTCAGCATCGCCTGGCCCCTCACCGGGTACTACTTTGGTTCGGTACTTAGCTATTTCACACTCCCGGCAAAGTGCAATCTCTTTGTAAAGCTCACTCAGCGCTGACATCCACCTTAGCTCATGATAGCATGGTTGATATATCAAGGTCAATCGGGACAATTGACAGCGTAGGCATGCCGTTGTAGACTTCGACAGAGGAGGGAAAATGAGTTTTTTGAGCCAAACTGATCCGGAAATCGGCCAAATTCTTGATATGGAGGGAAGGCGCCAGAGGGAAACAATAGACCTTATCGCTTCTGAAAACTATGTTAGCCGGGCTGTGCTTGAGGCTGGGGGCTCGTTTTTAACCAACAAGTATGCTGAGGGTTATCCTCAACAGCGCTACTATGGTAGCTGTGAAAATGTGGATGCATTAGAATGTTTGGCTGTCCAGCGGGCTAAGGAGCTGTTCCACGCTGAGCATGCTAATGTCCAGCCGCACAGCGGGGCTCAGGCAAATATGGCAGCGTACTATGCCTTGCTCGACTGTGGCGATACTGCCATGGGTATGAGTGTGGCTCACGGTGGTCATCTTACTCATGGTGATAAGGTCAGCTTCTCGGGTAAGTTGTATAACTTCATACCTTACGGGGTTAATCAAGAGACAGAAAGAATTGACTATCAGGAGCTAGAGAGGCTTGTCCTGAAGCACAAGCCTAAGTTGATTGTGGCTGGAGCAAGTTCTTATCCCCGGATTCTTGATTTCGAGCGTTTTCGGCATATTGCTGACCTGGTAGAGGCGAAGCTTATGGTTGACATGGCTCATATAGCTGGTATGGTAGCTGCTGGTTTACACCCTACCCCTGTGCCTTATGCCGATGTGGTAACCTCAACCACACATAAGACACTGCGTGGTCCACGGGGTGGTTTGATTTTGTCTAAGGGCTACCTGGCGTCATCAATAGATGCTGCTGTCTTCCCTGGAATGCAGGGTGGCCCCCTAATGCACATCATCGCTGCTAAAGCGGCGGCTTTTTATGAAGCTATGCAACCCAGCTTTGTGGAATATCAGCGGGCTGTATTGGATAATGCCCTCGTTCTCGCCTCCGAGTTCCAAAGACTGGGGCTGCGTCTGGTATCAGGTGGCACCGATAACCACATGGTCTTGGTTGACCTCACAGAGACAGGGGTTACCGGCAAGGAGGCTGAGGAAGCTTTGGTCAAGGCAGGCATTGTGGTCAATCGGAATCCTACCCCCTTTGACCCTCGCCCGCTACGAATAACCAGCGGCATCAGAGTGGGCACATCGGCAGTGACTACGCGCGGCTTTGGCAAAGAGGAGATGAAACACATTGCTTCACTAATTATAAAAGTGGTTACCAACCTCGGCGATCAAAAGGTTCAGAGCAGGGCAAGCCAGGAGGTCAGCCAGATGTGCCAGCGCTTCCCTGCGCCAGGTATTGATGCCTAATGTGAGAGGGGGATTGGGGGTGAGGTTAATAGGCAATAGTGCTATAATAAATTTAATAATATGGAGTTGGAGAGTAAACAAATGGACGAGATAAAGGTATTCACTGGTAATGCTCACCCTACTCTAGCCCAAGCGGTTGCTGAGTATCTTGGTATACCTTTGGGTAGGTGTGAAGTCTTCGAGTTCACTAATGAGAACATCTTTGTTCGTATCCTGGATAATGTCCGCCAGCGAGACGCTTTTGTTATCCAGCCCCTTTCCTCCCCGGTCAATAAGAGCCTGGTGGAGCTGTTGATTATGATTGATGCCCTAAAAAGGGCATCAGCCGAGTGCATTACCGCTGTGATTCCTTACTATGGCTATGGCCGCACTGATAAGAAGGACCAGCCCCGGGTGCCGATAACGGCCAGGTTAGTGGCTGACCTGCTTACCGTGGCTGGGGCTAATCGACTGCTGACAGTGGATTTGCATGCAGCCCAGATTCAGGGCTTTTTTAACATACCTGTTGACGAACTGACGGCTCTTTTCCTGTTGAGTGACTTTTTTAAGGAGAAGGAGCTCGATGACCTGGTGGTAGTGGCTACTGATATCGGTATTTCCAAGCGGGCACGCGACTTGGCAGCTAGGCTCGATGCCCCTCTGGCTATTGTGGAAAAGAGGCGGGTAGGCAATGTTGACCAGACTGAGACACTAAATGTCATTGGTGAGGTGGAGGGCAAGGTGGCTCTTACCGTAGACGATGAAATAGATACTGCCGGCTCTTTGGCGGGTGTTATCTCCGCCTTAAAGGAGCGGGGGGTAAAAGAAGTATATGCCTGTTGTACCCATCCTATACTCTCTGGCACTGCTATCGAGAGGATAGCCTCCTCTCCGGTGAAAGAGGTAGTGGTTACCGATACCGTCCCTGTCATCGGTAATAAGAAATTGAATAAGATTACGGTTTTGTCTATAGCTCCGCTATTGGGTGAAGCCATCCACCGTATCCATACTGGACTATCTGTAGGAGCTATGTTTGAGCAAGAACGCGGAGATGATTGAGGTATATCGGGCGCTGGGGGAGGTGGAAGCTCGGCTTATTCAGGGCTTGCTGGAGAGTTACGGAATACCCTGCCTTTTGAAATCAAACGCAGCCCATTCTGTGCATGCCTTTGCTGTTGATGGGATGGGTGAAGTTAGGATTATGGTCTGGAAGTCGATGGCAGAGAAAGCCAAAGGGTTAATTGAGAGAAAAGGCGATGTTTAAGTGGTTAGGTGGACTTACTGATTCTAATGAGAAACAACTGAGGCGGTTACGGCCGACAGTAGATAAGATAAACGAGCTGGAGCCAGAATTTGAAAAGCTCAGCGATGACAAGCTTCGTGCCAAGACCGACGAGTTTAAGTCTCGGCTCAAGGCTGGCAGTTCGCTCGATGAGCTTCTCCCTGAAGCCTTTGCCGCTGTTCGGGAAGCGGCCAAGCGGCCTAAAAACTTAGGCCAGCGCCACTTTGATGTGCAGTTGATGGGGGGCGTTGTCCTCCATCAAGGCAGAATCGCTGAGATGAAAACTGGTGAGGGTAAAACCCTGGTGGCTACCCTTCCCCTTTACCTTAACTCTCTCACCGGTCAGGGTTGTCACCTGGTTACGGTTAACGACTACCTGGCAAGGCGAGACCCCTACTGGATGGGACCTATCTATCATGCCCTGGGGGTAAGTGTAGCCAGCATCTATCCCCAGCAGAATCCGGATGAGCACACCCCGGCCTGCCTCTACGACCCCGACTATGATTCGGGCAAAGAAAATGACCCCTGGCGCCATTTCCGTCCTATCTCCCGCCGTGAGGCTTACCAGGCTGACATCGCCTATGGCACCTGTAGTGACTTTGGTTTTGACTACCTCCGCGATAATATGGTGGTAGACCTGTCCCAGCGTGTTCATGGGGAGCTAAACTATGCCATCGTTGACGAGGTGGATAACCTCCTTATTGATGAAGCACGCACCCCTCTCATCATCAGCGCTCCTGATGTGGAGGCAACACAGAAATATCAGATATTTGCCCGGCTTGCTCCCCGCCTCCGTCACGATGAGGACTACAAGATGAGTGAAAAGGGACGGTCGGTGGACGAGATAACCGATGCGGGCTACGATAATGCGGAAAGAATATTAAAGCGTGAGGGGGTATTAAAATCGGGCCACCTTTACGATGGTGATTGGGAACACATGCGCCTTAAACGCCACTTAGAAAATGCCATCACTGCTAAGGAGGCTTACCACCGGGACAAGGAGTATGTGGTCAAGGATGGACAGGTTATCATCGTTGACGAATTCACCGGGCGGTTGATGTTCGGTCGCCGCTATTCAGAGGGGCTGCATCAGGCAATAGAAGCCAAGGAGCATGTCAGGGTTCAGCGGGAAAGCCGAACCTTTGCCACCGTTACCATCCAGAACTACTTTCGGATGTATGAGCGGCTGGCGGGGATGACCGGCACTGCCCTTACCGAGGCTGAAGAGTTTCATAAGATATATAACCTTGATGTGGTAGTTATTCCTACCCATAAGCCTATGATTCGAGAGAACCATCCCGACCGGGTTTATAAGAATGAGGAGACAAAATTCCGGGCGGTGGTTGGTGAGATTGAGGAGCTTCATAAGCAGGAACGACCGGTGCTGATTGGCACGGTATCTATTGAGAAGTCGGAGCACTTGAGAGATATGCTAAAGAGGCAGGGTATTTCTTGCCAGGTGCTTAACGCCAAAGAGCATATGAAAGAGGCGGAAATTATTGCCCGTGCCGGAGAGCCGGGGGCGGTAACCGTGGCCACCAATATGGCGGGGCGTGGTGTTGATATTGTGCTGGGAGGAAGCCCTGACGGGCAGAGTGAGGCGCAGTGGCAGGAGAAGCACAATAAAGTGGTTGAACTCGGTGGGCTTCATATTCTCGGCACGGAGCGCCACGAGGCACGACGCATTGATAACCAGCTCCGGGGTAGAGCGGGGCGGCAGGGCGACCCGGGAAGCTCTCGCTTCTATGTCTCCTTAGAGGATGACATTATGAGGCGCTTCGGCGGTGACCGCATCAAGGGCTTAATGGAGTGGGCTGGCATGGATGAGAATACCCCTATTGAGAGTAGATTGGTTGGCCGCTCTATTAGAAGCGCCCAGGAACGGGTTGAGGGCTATCACTTTGAAATACGTAAGCACCTGGTGGAGTATGACGACGTGGTTAATCAGCAGCGTGAGATTATCTATGGCGAGCGAAGGAAGATATTAGGCGGTGCTGACCTTAAGACCAACATCCTCTCCATGATTAGAGAGGAACTACAAGGTATAGTGGCAGCCCGTATCCCCGATGAGCACGGCATTGATTGGGACCTGGAAGGCTTAATTGCTGATGT
>DAOWAU010000130.1 GCA_030634425.1 Dehalococcoidia bacterium | reverse complement strand
TGGTTACCGCTTCGATGAAAATGGCTGGGTCTATATCCACATTGAGGGTGCCCCTTATGAGAGGGGCTTTCAGCATGGTTACCTAGTTGCCCCAGAGCTCAAGGAGATACTCGGGAGCTTGAAGTACCTCACCTATTTAGATACCGGCATGGAGTGGGAATTCTTTGTCGAAGCAGCTGAGAAGCTATTCGTCCGGTATACGGACCAGGAGTTTCTAGAGGAGATAAGAGGCATTGCTGATGGGGCTAAGGCGGCTGGAGTGGACATAAGCTGGCAGGAAGTTCTGACTTGGAACGGCTATGAGGAGCTTACCGGATACTGGTGGCCCAATGAAGTGGCAGGGAAATACGCTGGTGGCGATAATGACCATTGCAGCGGGTTCATCGCGGCAGGATCGGCAACCAAGGGCGGCAAGATTATCATGGCTCATAATAGTTGGGATGCCTTTGAGCAGGGTCAGTTCTTCAACGTGATTCTGGATATCAAGCCCGCCAGCGGCCATCGTATGTTCATGCAGAGCGTGCCGGGATTCATAGACAGTATGACTGACTTTTTCGTAACTGAAGCGGGACTTATGGGTACGGAAACTACTATCGGTGGTTTTAGTCTGTACGATCCAAATGAAGTACCGGAGTTCGTCCGTGTGCGTAAAGCTATGCAATACGCCGATACGCTGGATGAGTTTGTTGAGTTTATGGAGAAACAGAACAACGGTGGCTATGCCAATAGTTGGCTATTGGGCGATATAAATACTGGTGAAATCATGCGTTTAGAGCTGGGTTTGAAGTACCATAGCGTTCAACGAAAGAAAGATGGTTATTTCATCGGTTTTAATGCTCCTGAGGATCCTAGAATCCGTAATCTGGAATGCTCTAAGACGGGCTATACTGACATCAGGATGGCATCGGGAGCGCGGCGTGTTCGCCTTACCCAGCTAATGGAGAAATACCATGGCAATATCGATATCTCGGTGGCGCAAGAAATACTGGCTGACCATTATGATGTTTATCTCAAGAAGGAAAACCCTTGTTCTCGTACCATAGAGGGACACTATGAGCTAGATGCCTTTGAGTACTGGCCGGATAGGGAGCCTTTCCGGCCCCAAGGGGCGGTAGATGGTAAAGTGATGGATAGCGACCTTGCCAAAGAGATGAGTTTCTGGGCAAGGTGGGGCAGTTCTAGCGGCATGCCTTTCTATGCTAAAGAGTTCCTTGACGAGCATCCCCAATGGAGCTACTTGGAAGGATACCTCAAGGATAGACCGAGCCAACCGTGGACCTTTTTCAAGATGGGGCAGAGGTGAGCTGGGAAAAGGTTTCTATTACTCCGTTTGTCGACTGCTTTCAACACGCGCCTAATGATAACCTATTTTCGGGGGCAGACCATCGGCATCAACAGCCTGGCTGAGGCCAGAACCGGGTGGGAAAGCTATCGAGCCTGGTACCGCAATTACAGATTGCATCAGGGGTTAAGGTACCGCAGCCCATGAGAATATGCTGGGATAACACATCACTGCAGATCATTGGTGCCTGATTTGGTCCAGTTCTAACGGGGTGCATTCCGCCCCTCACTCCATATGATATGGCTTTGAACACGGCCATTACACTAGATGTGCTAGATATCGGTCGTTATCATACCTGCATAATGTCAATACCGCTATTGGCGCAGTGGTGTATCTGAGTCGAGCCTTTCTAGCCAGGGCAAATTGACAAATCCAGCCTTTAACATTATTATCTTTATGCTATGGCAAAGACAATCGCAGAGATAAACGAAAAGATAAGAGAGGGTAAGGCGGTAGTGGTTACCGCCGAAGAGATAATAGGCATCGTTAAGGAGAAGGGCGCCAAAAAGGCGGCCCAGGAGGTGGATGTAGTTACTACCGGCACCTTCGGTCCGATGTGCTCCTCCGGCGCTTACATTAATATCGGGCACTCCAAGCCGAAGATAAAGCTGGGTGGCGGTCGAGCCTACCTTAATGACGTTCCGGCCTACACCGGGTTTGCTGCCGTAGACCTCTATATCGGGGCTAACGCCCTGCCCGATGATGACCCCAGGAACAGGTCCCATCCCGGTGATTTCAACTATGGCGGCGGGCATGTCATTGAAGAGCTGGCAGCCGGGAAGGATATCAGGCTGGCAGCCACCGCTTACGGTACAGACTGCTATCCCCGGAAAAAGCTGGAGACCTGGATAAACATCAAGGACCTTAATGAAGCCGTACTGTTCAACATCCGGAATGCCTACCAGAACTATAATGTGGCGGTGAACCTCTCGGACAAGACGATTTACACCTATATGGGGGTATTGAAACCCAAGCTGGCTAATGCCCACTTTTGCAGCGCCGGACAGCTCTCCCCACTGTTCAACGACCCGTACTACAAGACCATCGGCATCGGCACCAGGATATTCCTAGGTGGCGGCACCGGCTTTATCGCCTGGCAGGGCACCCAGCACAGCCC
>DAOWAU010000014.1 GCA_030634425.1 Dehalococcoidia bacterium | reverse complement strand
ACGCTCAGAGTATCACGTAGTACGTTCTCCACTACCTGCCGGTTTAACCGCCGGTTGATGGCAGCAGCAGCAGTAGTTAATGCCGCACCTACTGCTGCACACTCGACTAGGCTGGTTATCCCCATCAAGAACAGTCCCGTCATGGAAAAAATAATGACTAGAGGAACTATCCCAGACCGGAGCAGCCGAAGCTTCTCTCCCCAGCTAATAGCCCGCAGCTCTTCCGGGGGTAACGGTGGCCCCAGGTGTGGCTGAAGTCGGCATCTAATAAGTATGTATGCGATAAACAGGCCTGCCATCAGCAGGCCAGGGAAAACACCCGCCATCCATAGCCTGCCAATCGGTTGCCTGGCTATCATTCCATAGAGAACAAGAACTATGCTGGGCGGGATCATGATGCCTAGGGAACTACCAGCCTGGATTACCCCAGTTATCATTATCTTGTCATACTTTCGCTTAAGCATTTGGGGTAAAGCGAGAGTAGCTCCAATCGCCATGCCAGCTACACTGAGCCCGTTCATAGCCGCTATTGCGGTCATTAGGATGATGGTTCCTATGGCTAAGCCACCCCTGAGCGAACCCATCCAGACATGGAACATGCGGTAAAGGTCATCCGCTATCCCTGACTTGGCAAACATATACCCCATATAGACGAATAATGGCAGGGTTAGCAGCGGATACCAGCTCATTACAGTGATGGAAGCGTGGAACGGAATAGCTCCACCCCCTCTCCCCCACAGGGTTAGAGCGAAAATAGCGCTCAAACCACCGATAACAGCAAAGATGTGTCTCCCGGTCACAAGCAGGGCTATCATCCCGCTGAACATAAGTATAGCTATAAGCTCATAACTCATGTTATCGTCTTCCCTCTAACTGTTGCCAGGTCCTTGAATAATTCAGCTATAGCCTGCAACAGCATCAGTACCATCCCGGTTACCATAGTAATCTTGATGGGAGCCATAGGTGGTGCCCAAATAGTACGACTGCTCTGATGAAGGACTATAGCTGCAATAGAACTCCTAGTGCCCCATATGATGAGTGACACAAGGAATATGGCAATGATAGAAAAGGTCATTATGTCGGCAAGAGCTTTTTTCTTCGCCGACCACCTGTCGTAGAAGGCATCCATTCTAACATGCCCCCCGATAAGCAGAGTGTAGCTACCGCCAAGTATGTAATAGCCAACCAACAGAAACTGCGACGTCTCCACTGTCCATATTCCGGGATTGCCAGTCGCAAGTCTAGCCACAGTCTCACCCAGCAGGATGGCTAGCATAGCAAAGAGTAGATACATTACCACATTACCTATCCGCCGGCTCACTGAGTCTATATATCGCACATAGGCTTCTACTGCTTCTGGCACTCTACTTCCTTTACTTTAAGTAAGATGGAATTTCTGGAATTAGCCTTCCCTCCCCTTGGGGTAGAATGGGGGAAAGGAAGGCTAATTCCTATGCTAGGCTTTTATGCCCGCTTCATTCGTATGATGGGTAGGGAGCCCCGGCTGCTGTCGAATCTGCCTGGTGCTCTCTGATTATCTGTACCACCCTGGCACATCTAGGGCTTAGCGCAGCAACCCTATCATATAGAGGCTCCTTCCCCGCCATCACCCTAGCCCAATCCTCATCGGGCATGGTGGTGATGATAAAGTCTCCATGGGCGCTCTGATAAGCTTCACCCCAGTAGTACCACACTGTCCTGCGGTAGTTCATCTGGTCTATTGACATACGCCACAACTGCTGTAGGTGAGGAGGCAAGGCCTCCCATGACTCAGTGCTAACAAACCACGCACCCATCCACCCACCGGATATAGGTTGAGCCAGAAAATAGTCGCAAACATCAACCCATCCGACAGTATGACCCTCGGTGATGCCACACCAAGCAAGTCCGTCTAGCATACCAGTTTCAATGGCCATGGCAACGTCCTCCCAGGGAAGGGTCTGCCCGATGACGCCGGCTGGCTCCAGCAACTCGGCGGCTAACTCAAAAGTGTGTAGCCTCAGTCCACGCATGTCTTCATACGATTCCACTGGTCTGTTGCTAATGATATTGCATGGGTCCCAGCTCCCCGAACCCAGCCAGGTAATGCCTGGCACTTCGTCATAGGCTTCCGTCCAAATTTCGTCCAGCCCTCTCTCCTTAAATAGAGTGTCAAGCTCGATTCCAGTTTGCACACCAAACGGGAAGTAATCACTAAATACGGCCACATCTGCAGGAAAGCCTCCCCAATCATCGCTAACGCAGACTATGTCAAGTGTGCCCTCCTGTAGTGCTATGGCCTCTTCAGAAATGGGCACCAGCTCATCACCAAGATATATCTCGACCTCTATTTGCCCGCCCGATGCCACCTCAAGGTTTCTTATGTAGGGCGTAAAGATCACGTCAGTCAGGGAAGCATCCGCATACGATTGAAACCTCCACTTGATGGGTTCTACTGCTTCCGCTGGTGCTGCTGGTGCTGGTGCTGCTGGTTCTGCTGGTGCTGGTGCTTCTGGAGGGGCAGCTGCTGGTTTTCCAAGACAGCTGCTCATCATGGGTACCACTATTGCCAGCGCTGCTACCAGACTAACGACGATGATTAACTTCTGCGGATTTTTTCTTTTCAATGTAAAACCTCCTTTAGAATTTCCATTTCTATTATATCTATAACATTTGAGAAATGATATAGTTGTTTTTTGCCATAGGCACTCCCTCCTTTTTATAGGCCTCTTTTTTTACGCAAAACTCCTGCGTATATTGTTTCGCATTCCCGGCGACAAATTCTCTTTGCCGCCACTGGGGGGGACACTACCCCCCCCAGTGGCACTTTAAAGAAGGAGTTTGAAGAGAAAGGGCCCAGAGGAGCACCCAGCCTCTGAGCCCTTCGGTACATCTGCTCGACTTATCTTCAGGATTACTTTACAATAAAAATGCCTATAAAACATTATTACCGCTTTCAGTTCCCAAAAGACCTGCTGCAGCAGGTCTTTTCTATTCAACCTTCTTCACTGTTTCTTCTCTCTCAATCTACTACTAAATAATATTTGAACTATCTAAAACTTAACTCAAATAACCTATTATATCAACCACAGAACTATGTATTTCGTATTAGCACATTTTGATGACAATGGAATATACTTAATAGCTATCCTCTAATAGCTATCCTCTAATAGCTGTCCTCCACTAGATAAACTACTTTAACAATGTTACAATGACTTTGTGACATATAGTCATTATCACTTGACAGCTTAAAACCATTAGCGCTATATTTTCCGAACTGACTTTATTAGAGTTAATCTATGGAAAAGATCAGAGTTTTGATTGCGGATGATCATGCCTTAGTCAGAGAAAGCTTGGCCCGCCTCTTGCGGCAGGAAGAAGATATGGAGTGTGTTGGAGAAGCCGAGGATGGTGAAGCAGCTATTAAACTAGTAGAGAAACTGTCTCCGGATATCGCAATAATCGATGTTGCTATGCCTAAAATCGATGGCATAGAAGCTGCGAGAGAAATTAAGAAGGTTTCCCAAAGTACACGCATCTTAGTTATCAGTGGTTACGATTATGCCCGTTACGTACTTGCTTGTTTGGAAGTAGGGGTAGATGGATATGTATTGAAAAAAAACCTACCCGCTAGCGGGTTCGTAGATGCAATTCGTATGGTTCATAATGGGGAAAGCGTGTTTGATCAGGAAGCCACCGGTAAACTCTTCCGCAGACTAGGCAAGTCTGCATGTCAAGATAAGGATTCTTATTCTGGATTGAGTAACCGTGAGCTAGAAATTCTCTCATCGGCAGCAGAAGGCATGTCTAATAAGGAAATTGCTAACAAACTTTGTATTAGTGAATCCACCGTTGCTACTCATTTCGTTAATATTTATAGAAAGTTGAAAGTTGAATCGCGTATCGAGGCCGTTATCCACGCAATCAAGGGAGGCCTCATAGCAATTGATAACCTGCATATGAACAAGGATTCTGAATCATAACAATAACATCTCCTTAGTGTTGAGCTACAGTGGTAAACGAGATAGCCAATAAATAGATTAGGATGTATCTTCCGCATTTCCCCGAAGCTTTACTCCCTGTTTTTATTTCTGTTTATTATAAGTTTGTGATAATGTTCATTAGAAGGACATGGTTAAATTCAAGAGCACAATTAAGCTAGGTTATTTGGCTGCACTTGAGGGAGAGGGAGGCAAACAGGTGAAAAGAGACATACAATGGCAGATGAAAAATCTGAAGCGTGTGTTTAATATCACGAACGATGCCACCATACTGACGGACTTAAATGGCATTATTGTCGAGCTTAATGGAAAGGCAAAGATGCTATTTGGCTCTACACGTTCGGCCGATCTTTTGAAACGAAGCATCTTGGAACTTGTTAAGCATGAAGATCATAATACACTAATTGAGTGCCATAAGATTGCGTTAAAAAAAGGAGTGGTAAGAGACGTCGAATGCCATTTCATAAGAGCGAATGGCACTGAGTTTCTTTGTGAAACAAGCATGGGAGTCTTGAGCTATAAGGAGAACGATCCAGCTGGCTTCATTACTATTGTTAAAGATGCTACTGAACGCAAGAATCTGGAATATTCATTGGGTGAACGCGTTAGAGAACTCGAGTGCCTTTATGGCATTACTCGCCTTGCTGAAAAACCGAGGATTAGTTTAAATGTACTTTATCAAGAAGTTGCTAATCTACTTCGGGAAGCCTGTGGGTATCCCAGAATTGGGAGTATCAGGATTGTTTATGGCGATAAAGAGTTTAAGTCAGATAATTTTAAAACAACTGAATGGAAAATATCTTCGGATTTTCAAGTAGGACGCACGAAAGCGGGCATGATTGAAATCAACTACTTGGATGCAGACATCTTTAAAGAGCCTTATTTATCTGACGCGGTATCATACTGGGATGCCGTTGCGAAGCGATTGGGGGAAATTACCGAGAATAAGAAAAGGGAGGAGGCACTACAAAAAAGTGAGGAGTTTAGTTCCAACTTATTGAATAAAGCACCCATTCCAATAATATCAATTAATCAAGATACTTCAATAAGATATGTTAATCCCGCGTTCGAAAGCCTAACTGGTTTCTCTTCCTTAGAGCTTCTCGGCAGGAAAACTCCTTACCCATGGTGGCCTGGAGGGACTTCAAAAGATACTGTGATAGACTATGGTAAGTTGATAAATAAGCGTTTCAGAAGGGAGGAGAGGCTTTTTCAAAAAAAGAACGGAGAACAGTTCCGGGTTGAAACAACTGCTCAAGAGGTGCACCATAATAAAGAATTAGAGTATTATTTGGAGAGTTGGATTAACATTACAGAACAAAAGCAACTCAGAGATAACATAGATTTCTACATTACCCAGATTATTTCTGCTCAAGAGGAAGAACGCAAGCGAATCTCTAGGGAGCTTCATGATGAATCAATTCAACCTCTATTCAGTGTTCTAACTGATATTGAGGCAATGAGGGGTAAAGGAAAGCGGCTATCGAAAGATGCTATTAAGCAGCTTGAAAATCTTAAATTAAAGATCGACAGCACAATGCGCAAACTGCGGCGTTTTAGCCATGAGTTACGCCCTGACCTCTTGGATCGCTTTGGGCTAATTCCAGCGGTAGAATTGCTGGTTGAGGAATTAAATGAGGTGACAGCGATTGATTGCTGCCTTGAAAGACCTAGCCAAGAGTGCAAACTATCACCTGAGACTACCCTGGTGCTCTTCCGCATAATTCAAGAGTCGCTTCGTAACATCGAGAAACACTCTCAGGCATCAGAGGCCAAGGTCATAATTGACTTTACGGACGCGAAAGTCAAAGCAACTATTATTGATAATGGTATTGGCTTTAAGGTACCTCAAATGCTAAATAACTTAGCACGTAAGCGTAAATTGGGTCTATTGGGCATGCATGATCGAGCTCGCTTGGTTAATGGCGACTTCTGTCTAGAGTCAAGGCCAGGCGTGGGTACGAAAATATCGATTGAGATACTAGTATAATAATAGCATATGAAAGTTTGTATTTCTTATAAGGGAAGCCAAAATCTAAGAAGATCCTGTGGCCTTCATCTTCAAGCAAAATCCTGCCCCCGCTACTAAGGGATAAAGAAAGGGGAGCATTAACGCTCCCCTTTTTGCTATCAAGCCCCGTTTCGCGTCCTGGTGCCCTTGGGTGAGCCTAGGGGACAGTAGAACATGTCCATATTGATCGCGCTAGGGCTAGTGGTAAAGACCTCTATGCTTTTAGAGTAAGGGGAGACTGCCTCAGCCCGGATATAAATGATGGCGACACTTTAATTGTGGATCGCCGCAGTGATGTAAAAAGCAGGGATATTGTTGCCTGTTTGATAGATGAGGTGATCCACATTGGCTGGCTAAAGAAAATTAATGATGAGCTTTGGTTGGAGAATAACCACGGGAGGTTCAAGCTAGAGAGCGCAGAAATAGTGGCCAAAGTCATTGAGGTGAATAGAAGACTGAAGTAGTTAAAGGAGGCAGGCTACCCAACGGTCTCACCAGAACAGATGTGCTATGTTTATTAGCTTTTAGCTTCCAAGCAGGTTGTCGCGGGTTCGAGTCCCGTCTCCCGCTCCACCATTACCCTTCCCACATTCTGTTGACAAACTAAGACACCTGTGCTAGACTCGCCACAATTGGCGTTTCCTCTTATCTTTACCAAGAGAGGAAAGGAGGAGTTCACTTTATGGCTCTACTTGAAGTGAAGAAGCTAAGTAAGTACTTCGGTGGTTTGGCGGCTCTTAGTGACTTCGATATGGCAGTGGAAGAGGGAGAAATCAGGGGGCTCATTGGCCCTAATGGTTCGGGAAAGACAACCTTTTATAATGTCATCAGCGGGGTTTATGGACCGACGTCGGGGACTATAGTATACCAGGGCAAGGATATTGCTCATCTCCCGCCCAGTGAGATAGCCAAAATGGGTCTCGTCCGAACCTTCCAGCAAACCGCACTGTTTATGGATTTTACTGTCCTGCAAAATATATCCGTGGGGCGTCACCTGCATAGCGGGGAAAGTGTTTTCGGGGTAATGGGTAGTACCCCTGGCACCAGGAGGGTGGAAAAGGAGGCCCTGAAGAAGGCTGAGGAGATAGTCGACTTTATGGAGCTAACAGATATCAAGGATGAACTGGCGGTAAACCTTCCTCACGGCTATATGCGGGCATTAGGGGTTGGCATTGCTCTGGCTACCGAGCCAAAAATGCTCATGCTAGACGAACCGGTTACCGGTATGAACCCTACAGAAAAGGCGCACATGTTAGCCCTAATTAAGAGGATACAGAAACAGGGGATAACCGTATTGATAGTAGAGCACGATATGAAGACAGTTATGGGACTTTGCGACTACATAACTGTGCTCAGCTTTGGTAAGAAGCTTGCTGAAGGCAAACCAAAGGAAATAATCTCGAATGAAGCGGTTATCGAAGCCTACCTGGGGAAAGCAGACATTCTTGGTTAAGGTGAACATGCCTGTAGCCGTATAGCGGCGATTTGACGACAAAAATAACCTGAGTGGTAAATAACTACTCGGGTTATTTATTAACAATCAACTCGACGGGAGCAATCTCATTCTGTTAGTGCCTTCCTTCGTGCTCGAAGCCAGCCCATCGCCCGCATCACCGCCTTCTCAATACCTCCAGGATAGAAGACGAGAACCAGTATCACGGCAATGCCAAAGAGCATGGGTCTCGCCTCCAGCAAGGGGCGGCTGAGTTCAAAGATGGCTTGTACCACAGATACGCCGAGTACGGGACCCCAGAAGGTGTTGTAACCTCCCACCACCACCCAGATGAGGAGGTATAGCATGCCGGTGATGCTAAATAACTTGGGGTCTACCGCGCTCAGGCGGTGAACTAAAAGGCCACCGGCGATGCCGGCAAAGAAGCCACCGATGGCGGCAGCCAGCAATCTGTATTTGGGCACTCTTATCCCAATAGACTCTGCCAGCAGGGGGTCAATGGAGATAGCCTTAAAGGAATCCCCCAGCCGCGACTTATCTATACGATATAGTAAGTACATGCAGGCAAGCATTACCCCCAGAACGAAGAAGTAGTAGGGAATGCGCTCACTAAAATCTATCCCCCCTAGTTCGGCACCGTAGGGGATCTTTATGATGCCCCGGGGACCTCCGAAGGGGTTGTGAAACCTGATCCAGGTCATCCTGACTATTTCCGCTAGGGCGAAGGTAGCGATGTAAAAGCCCCACCCCTTGGTTCTCAGTAGAGGCCGGGTGATCACCACGCCTATCAGGCTTGCCATCACCCCTCCAATGGGGATGGTCACCCACATCGGAATGCCGAAATGCTTACCCAACAAGCCGCTGGTATAAGCGCCCACACCATATAACACAACATGATATAGTTGCCAGTCATGTGTAGTAACTATTAGGCGGTAGCTCTGGGCAAGGATGATGTAGATAAAGAACAGCATGGCAACCTCAACCACATACGGCCTGGCGAGAAATGGCAAGATACACAGCCCTATGATTAATGGTGCCAGTGCCCCCCCCATCTTTAACCTCTGTACATTAAGCGATAACACGGCCCATTAACCCCTGTGGTCTTACTGCTAATACGATGCCCATGACGGCATACATAACCATCAAAGCCGTCACGCCGTCAAATATTGTAGTGACGAAGGTCTGGGTGAAGCCCAAGATGATGGCGGCCAGAATGGTCCCCTCAACACTCCCCAACCCCCCTACAACTACCGTCACGAGAGCGGGGAGAATAACAGCGTGTCCCAGGTAGGGGGTTACCGCGTATATGGTTGACATCAGTCCCCCCGCTAAGCCGGCGAGGGCACCGGCAATAGCCATAGCCAGCGCCGTAATTTTATTGATGCTTATCCCCTGGATAGCGGCAGCCTCCGGGTCCTGAGCCACGGCACGCAATGCCTGCCCCAGCCTGAACCGGCGCATGAAGAAGATGAGCCCTCCTATGGCAGCAACGGCAAAGGGAATCAGCTGTATCCGGGCGAAGTCCATGGAGGCACCCATGATGCTAAATTGCATCATGTAGGGCTTAGGTATTATCTTCATTAACCCCCATCCCCAAAACTGGCCCATAAAAACCTCAAAGATAAATATTAATCCCGCGGTGGCTATAAAGCCGGCGACCACATCGCCACGCACCTGGCGGAAAATGCCTCGCTCAATGGCTAGACCGATGGCGGCACATACCCCCACGGCTGCTGCTATTGCCGCCCAGTATGGCCAACCACCCTGGGCATATAGGACATACACTGTATAGGAGCCTGCCATGAAGACATGACCATGACCTAAATTTGCCATCTGCATCACGCCAAAGGCTAGAGTTAGCCCCACGGCTAACAACATCAACATAGTGCTGGCTGCCCCCGCATTAGCCGCTGTTTGTATCAGAGTCGTAAATTCCATATGTTGAATTTAACCTCGGATAGTGTCTACCTCTCTCAAACTTATACGTACATCACGGGGCGGCGTTCGCACACCGCCCCGTGTGTTGCGCGTTGCGACTACTTACCGCTGGTAGTACATCTGTCCGTGCTCTTCCACCACTGGGATTACGATGTGCTCGATGTTCTCGTACCAGTCCTCGAACCTCACGCTCGTCCAGATGCGCTTGTCGTTGGCTGCCACGCTAAACTTGTTGATGGGGACGGGCAGCGAAATCATGTTGTCCAGCCCCCACATGTCCTTGCCATACATGTATGCCGGACCAAGGCAGGTGGGGAACCAGTCTAGTGCCCTGGCGGTTGCAAGTATCTGGTCGTTGTTGGGGAAGCCAGCACCTGGATTATCCAGGCCCCAGTGCTGCGCCCACGCGGCCCACGGCTCCAAGTTTACAACGTGGTCCCAGTCAATCCCGGTCATGACGCGTTTGACGTCCTCAGGACCTCCCGGACCGTATCTATCTGTCCACAGGCGGGAGAAGGAGTGTTGCCACGAGGGCTCACCCCACCACTCGTCATCCATGAGGGGGAAGCTGTCCATGCCCCAGCGTGCCGCAGCCCACTCCGGCGGGACCTTGGTTAGGTTAGGTTCCCAGGTGATGTAGTTCTGGCTGATTAGCCCTTCATAGCCCTGCAGGTAGAACTGCTCCCAGAGCAGGGTTTGGAAGTCGGGCCAGGTCAGGTTGAGGCTGATGGCGTCAGGGTTGGTCGCCATCATAGCGGTGGCTATCGGGGCGAAGTCGGTAGTCTCGATGGCGAAGTGCTTGTCGTAGACTATCTCCCAGCCCTCGGCTACCGCGCATCCGACCTCCCATGCCTGAGTTTGACGGCCGATGGGGTCATCCTGGGAGGTT
>DAOWAU010000099.1 GCA_030634425.1 Dehalococcoidia bacterium | reverse complement strand
CATACCTTCGGCTATAATTTTCTTTTTGGTCCCTTTCTTCTCACTTCTACAGACGGCAATTATTTTAGCCATGTCATCACTTCCTTGTCTGCTCTATCGTTCCCCCACCGACCACAGTATCTCCATCGTAAAAGACTATTGCCTGCCCCGGGGTAATTGCCATCTGTGGTTCCTTAAACTTTACATAAACTTTGTTTTCATCCAGTGGGGCTATAGCTGCTTCCGCCTCCTTATGACGGTATCTTATCTTAGCCTTCACTGTGCTCGGCTGCTCCAGCCGGGCTATAGTTATCCAGTTCAACCCGGAGGCGATAAGCTCGTTTCCATATGCTGCTTGTTTGCTACCTACCACAATGGCATTTCTTTCTTGGTCAATGGCTATTACATATAATGGTTCCTTGGCTGATATGCCTAGCCCCTTACGCTGACCTATAGTATAGAACAAAATTCCTCGGTGCTCTCCCAAGGTTCTCCCTTGCTCATTCAGTATTGGTCCCGGTTTTACTGCCTGGGGAATGAACTGTTTAAGGAACCGGGGGTAATTGTCGTCAGGGATAAAGCAAATCTCCTGACTTTCCGGCTTGGCTGCCACTGGCAGGTCCAGTTCTCTAGCTATTTCCCTCACCCTCTGTTTAGTAAAACGCCCTATGGGCAACAGGGTATGCCTTAGTTGCTCCTGAGTCAGTGGATAGAGCACATAGGACTGGTCTTTGACCCGGTCGCTCCCCTTTTTGAGCAGGTATCTTCCTTTAGCCTCATCCCTCTCTATTCTAGCATGATGTCCGGTAGCCACCAAATCGGCACCCAAACCCTTAGCCCTTTCCAGCAGGGCATCAAACTTAATATACCGGTTGCACCTGATACAGGGATTTGGTGTCCTTCCCCGGCTATACTCTTGGCAGAAATCAGCGATAACTTTTTGACTAAAGATATCCCTGAGATTCATTACATAGTGACGGATGCCCAGCTTGTAGGCTACCATTTTAGCATCTTCTATGGCACCAAATCCGCAACAGCCGTCAAACCTGTCTACCTCAGATGCCTGCTTATCCGAGGGCCAGATTTGCATGGTGACCCCAATCACCTGATAGCCCTCCTGGGTAAGAATGGCGGCAGCAACTGAGGAATCCACACCACCACTCATCGCCACCACTACCTTCACTGTATCTCCTCCTATATTATAGAAAAGCAGTAGCCCAAAGCCAAAGCGGTGTATTCCCGATTAGCTCCGGTATTTCTATTGACTAATATAATCAACAAAGAATAAAGTATCGGAGAGCAGGGAGTTTGTCAAGGATGCTTGACCCTAAGGCTTGCTTTAACTAGGTAGCGTGGGGATGATAGAAGATATTTTATCGCCGGCTTCTATTAGTAATAATTTAGATACCCGTTTCATCGGGCAAAGGGTTATTTACTATCCCCGGTTGACTTCCACAATGGATGTGGCAAAGCAAGAGGCTCAACAGGGAACAGCCGAGGGAACTATTATTGTTGCTGATGAGCAGACGGCGGGGAAGGGGCGGCTAGAGCGTGACTGGCTATCACCTGAGGGTAGTATTGCTTTGTCTATTATTCTCTATCCCAGCCTGCCTCACCTGCCTTCCCTTATTATGGTAGCTTCTCTAGCTGTGGTTCATAGTATTGAGGCAGTTACTGGCTTAAAGTCGCAGGTTAAGTGGCCTAACGATATTCTTATTAATGGACGGAAGGTGTGTGGCATTCTAATCGAAAGTGAGGTGCGGGGAGACACGGTGGATTATACTATTGTAGGTATCGGGGTAAATGTAAACCTTAGAGTTTCCGCTTTTCCTGAGATTCAATCTATTGCCACCAGTCTTTATGATGAGCTGGGAAGAGAAGTATCGCGCTTGAGTCTAGTCCAGCAACTACTGGTTGAAATAGAAAGGTTATATCTGTCCCTGCCCGCAGGAAGGTCTGTTTACGAAGAGTGGCGGGATAGGTTGGTTACACTGGGTAAAAGAGTCCAGGTAAAGTCAGGCGAAACTGTATATGAAGGTATAGCTGAATCAGTAGCCGATGATGGTAGCCTGCTATTGCGTCAGTCGGATGGAAGCCTGACTAGAATTGTGGCCGGGGATGTTACCCTGATGGTTAACTAAAATCTCATCCCCGCCCACCCCAGTAGGAAATCTGAGCCTGTTTCTTATTAGGTTGATATTTTGCCCGGTGGCTGTTTGGTGGTGTCTTCGCTTGACTGTGCAATAGCACCTCGGTTCATAAACATACTGATAAGGTCGATGGGCAGGGGGAAGATTAGGGTGCTATTTCTTTCCGAGGCGACCTCAGTCAGTGTTTGCAGGTAGCGAAGCTGTAGCGTGACTGGTTCCTTGGCAATAATAGCTCCGGCTTTCGCCAGCTTCTCTGCGGCCTGGAACTCACCTTCGGCATGGATAATTTTGGCTCGCCTTTCCCTTTCTGCCTCAGCCTGAGCTGCCATCATACGCCTCATCGTTTCAGCGAGTTCGACCTCCTTAATCTCCACTGCGCTCACCTTTACCCCCCACGGGTCAGTTTGCTCGTCAATTATCTTCTGCAGCGTCTCATTAAGCTTTTCCCTTTGCGATAATAATTCATCAAGCTCAGATTGCCCCAATACATTCCGCAGTGTCGTCTGGGATATCTGTGAGGTGGCTCTGATGTGGTCCAGGACCTTGACTACAGATGATTCAGGGTCAACCACTCGCAGAAATACTACTGCATTTACCCTGACGGTAACATTATCCTTAGTGATTACCTCCTGTGATGGGACATCCATAGTTATCACCCGAAGGTCTACTTTCACCATCCGGTCAGCAAAGGGGATGATGAGGAATAGGCCGGGACCCTTAGCTCCTACTAGTCGCCCCAGGCGAAAAATGACTCCCCGCTCATACTCGGCGACAATTTTAACTGTCATCGGAACAAGTATAAGCACGACAAATCCAATTATAATGTAAATAATCCAGGGCATTTGTTTACCTCCTTTACTATTTTTTGGTTACCCATAGCTTTAAGCCAGCAACCTTAGTTATAATCACCTCCTCCCCGGGTTTAACCTGCCCCGTCTCTGATATGGCTGTCCAGCGTTCGCCCTGAATGAAGACTATTCCTTTAGGTTCCAGGGCTATCTTGACTTCGGCAATCTTTCCTATCAGGTCTTCTCTGCCGGCAGATGCCTGGCGGCGGTGGACTCGGATTCCCCGATTAATTACAAGGGCAAAGAAAGCAATAATACAGATTGCCACTATAGCAATCAGCCACGGGTCTGCTTGAAACCAACTTGGGTCTTCCCAGTCCTCCCGAAGAAACTCAATCAACCAACCAGGCACAAGTGACTCTCCCTTTGAAATCCCTTGCTCGTAAACCTCAATACCATGCTGCAGGCGTTCGTT
>DAOWAU010000150.1 GCA_030634425.1 Dehalococcoidia bacterium | reverse complement strand
TTGGCTTAGCTACGGGATTGAAAGCGGAAATCAGCAGATTCTAGACACGGTTAAAAAGAAGATCACCCTGGAAAAGATCAGAGAAAGTGTGAAAATGGCGAAGGATGCTGGGATCAACGTCCTGGCCTCTTTTATTCTCGGGCTACCCGGAGAGACCAAGGAAACATTGCTTCAAACCATGCAGTTCGCTCAGGAGCTTGACATCTATTATGGATTCCATGTCCTGGCCCCTTTCCCGGGAACCGAAGTGCGGGAGAAGGCGGAAGAATATGGAATTGAGATACTAACAAATGATTGGGCGAAGTATGATGCCAATAGGCCCGTTACCCAGACGGATGGCGCCAGGCCGGAGGACATTACGGCGGCTCTCCATAAATACTACAGAGGATTAAGGCTCACCACAGATAAGCCTGAAGAAGGCGAGTTAGACCAGGCGGAGCTGGCGAGAGCAGGAAGGCATGGCCCGTTGGCATGGGTTCTGCTGCAGGGCGATGTAATTGAAAGTGTGGGAAGGATTGAGCGCAAAGGGGATCCGGTAGAAGCCCTGGTAGATAGGATAGCCAAGATTATACCTTATTCGCATAAACAGATCAGCGATAACATAAAGGGCTGGGTTGAGCGGGGGCTTTTGAAATACGACCTTGATGGTGGGGAGTTAGCCTGGAGGTGGAGCTAACTTAACCGGGTACCTGCTGCTTAGGTTCCTTCCGGAGATAAACAACAACACTCTTGGCAAAGAGATGATCAAGCAGGCCTTCCAAGCGCCGGAAAAAGCGGGACTTGCTGTCTATCTCCCAGGCGAGAAACTTGTGATAAAGAGAGGGAATTAGAGCTTTCTCATTTCTTACTCCGAAGAGGCAGCGCAACAGCCAATACGGAGAATGGAAGGCATGCTTGTGTCGAATGGCATAGACCGTCAGGTTGTTGCGACGCAGCAGGTTAATAAGTTCACGCTGACGGTATATTCTTATGTGTCCTCCCGGATTAGTGTGATAGGCCTCTGACAACTTCCAGTAGATGGTTTCTGGGAGATAAGCAGGTACACTAACAGCTAACTCGCCACCGCTTTTCAATACTCTAAACAACTCACGAACCCCTTGCTCATCATCGAGCACATGTTCCAGCACCTCGGAACAGATGATCTTATCAAAGGCGCCATCCCTGAAGGGCAATCTTATGGCATTTCCCTGGAGTACAGCCCACTCCCCCTTGGTCTCATTCTCGCTGTCCATTTGGTTGAGCATCCACTTCGCCTTCTGCAGAGATTCAAGGTCATAGTCCATAGCGTATACCGAACAATGATCCAGCTTGCAAACATACCAACTGTGCCTCCCGGGCCCACACCCCACATCCAATACGCGCTCACCACCTCTTATTGTTAGGAGACCGAAATCTACAGTGAGCAACTACAAGACCTCCTCATAGACCTCCAGGGTCTTTTTGGCCGCGATTTCCCAGCTAAAGGACTCCTCGATCCTTTTTCTGGCCGCTTCCCCCATCCTTTGTCTCAGCGGCTCATCTGCAAGAAGGCGCCTTATCGCTGCTGCCAGTGCAGGGGGGTCTGCTGGCGGTACCAGTATTCCAGCCCCGTCACTTCCCACTATCTCAGGCAGTGCTCCTGCCCTGGTGGCTATTACTGGCGTGCCACATGACATTGCTTCCGCGCAGGGTAGACCAAAGCCCTCGTAGACTGAAGCGGTAACCGCTATCTGCGACACGGAGTAGCGCCTGACCAACTCATCCACGCTTAGCCGCCCGGTAAAAGTAACTACATCCTCGAGTCCATTTTCCTGTACCAGCTTCGGAGCGTACTTGGTATAATCTCCTTGCCGATCAACAATACTCAGTTTCACATCGACATCGCTCCTCAATAGTTGTATCGCTTTCAGCAAAAAGATAACCCCCTTCTTCCTGTCCTCGGTATTGCCTACCATGACGATGCTATCGGGCTCCTTCTCAACACGGCCGAGCCTCTTGAAAACACCGGTATCGATGCCGTTAGGAACTACCCTCACTTTATCTTCAGGAAGTCTGAATATCCGTGTCGTATCCGCTGCAGAGACTTCCGAGACAGTTATAATCC
>DAOWAU010000147.1 GCA_030634425.1 Dehalococcoidia bacterium | reverse complement strand
TCCCCCCAACTGCTATCTTCCTATTCTCCAGTTCGGCGAGGACAACCTCTAACTGGGGCAGGGGAGCATCACCCAGGTCCACCACTATTACCAGCACGTCAGCCCGCCTTATCATATGGGGTAGCCACCACTCAACGGACTGTTCAGCCAGGGGTGGGGTATCAATCAATTGTATCTGTATATTCTCAAATGCCATCATCCCCGGAGTGGCAGTGTGGGTAGTAAAGGGATACTCAGCTACGGTGGGAGAGGCGTTGGTAACGGTGGAAACGAGATGAGATTTGCCACCGTTGGGCAGGCCAATTACTACCACCTGGGCTGCTCCCTCCTTATCAATAAGCATCGATGCCCTCTGGGTAGCTGCCTTCTTCTCGGCTACCTGAGTTAGCTTGGCGATTTTCCTCCTCAGGTCAGCCTTGAGGTGGTCAGTCCCCTTGTGTTTGGGCATAATAGCCAGCATCTCCTCCAGAGCTGCTACCTTATCTGAGGCGTTCTTAGCCTCGCGGAATTTCTTTTCCGCCTCAAAGTAGTGTGGTGGTAGATTAGCTGGCATTGCCTATCCCAGATACTCCTTTACTTTCTTAGCCAAGCCTTGGGGCATCCCTTTGGTGGCGGCTATCTCCTCTTCAGAAGCCTCCCTGATACCCTGAACCGAACCAAACTGCTTGATTAGGGCGCGCTTACGCCCGGGTCCGATACCGGGGACAATATCAAGAGCTGAAGCGAAAGCTTCCCTTTTACGTACCTTCTTATGATAGCCTAAAGCGAAGCGATGTGCCTCATCCCTGAGGCACTGTAGCAATTGAAGCCCGGGGGAACTTCGAGGCAGAATAATGGGCTCTGCCTGCTTAGGGACGAAAATCTCCTCGTTTTCCTTGGCTAGGCTGGCGGCGGGCACAGAGCCCACCCCGGATTCGCGCATCGCTGACAAAACAGCATTGAGTTGTCCCTTGCCGCCATCAACGAGGATAAGGTCAGGCAGGATTGCCCAGCTATCTGCCGCCGAGGCATCGCTGCTCCGCTTAAATCGCCGCTTGAGCACCTCGCGGAGCATGGCATAATCATCAGCCCCCGACACCGTCCTGATCTTGAAACGCCGATAGTGAGCAGGCTTCGCCCTCCCTTTCTCAAAGACGACCATACTGCCTACCGCTGCTATCCCCCGTATGTTGGAAATGTCATAGCCCTCCATCCGAGAAGGAAGACAGGGTAGCTGAAGCTCACGTTTAATTTCGGCTAGTGCCGCCGCCAGTGTGGTCGGAGCAGCCATTTGTTTAATTTTGAGCTGTTCTAAGCCCTGCCGGGCATTCTCGGCAATAATGTCGACCAGTTGTTTCTTATTACCCCTACGGGGCACCTGAATATGAACCCTGCTCCCCTTTTTGTTCTGAAGCCAGTTTTCAATAACAGCGGTGTCTTCCACGGGATGCTGGAGTAGCAATAATGGGGGTATATAGGGGCTGGAGCTGTAAAACTGCTCGATAAAGCTGGTCATAATCTGACGCGGCTCTTCAGAACGGGTGCCCCCCAAGACAAAGCTTTCCCTGCCAATCAGCCTGCCACCACGAATAAAGAAGACCTGGACATAGGCCTGGTCTCTATCACTGGCGAAGGCGATGACATCCTGCTCACCTTTTACTGTAGCGGCAATTCTCTGCCCCTCAATAACCCTGTTTATCGCCTGGATTTGGTCTCTGAGCAGGGCAGCCCGCTCAAAATCCAGAGCCTCAGCAGCCTGGTTCATCTTGCTCTCAAGCTCTTTAACGATTACCTCCTGCCTCCCTTCCAGGAAGAGGATTACCTGCTTTATTACCTCGGCGTATTCCTCCCTGCCCACGACACCGATGCAGGGACCGACACAACGGTTGATGTAATAATCAAGGCAGGGGCGGGGGTCGTTGCCGGTGATAGTCCTGGCACAGGAACGGAAGGGGAATATTCCTTTTATCACCTTTAGTGTCTGGCGCACTGACTTAGCGCTGGCAAACGGCCCAAAGTAGCGCCCCCCATTCTCTTCCAGGCGTCGGGTGATATGCACTCCGGGCCAGTCCTCATTGAGGTCTATCTTGAGGTAAGGGAAGGTCTTATCATCCTTGAGTCGGACATTATACCGAGGGCGATGTCTCTTTATCAGGTTGCACTCAAGGATAAGAGCCTCCTGTTCTGAGCCGGTAACAAAGAAATCGAGTTCATTAACTCGGG
>DAOWAU010000117.1 GCA_030634425.1 Dehalococcoidia bacterium | reverse complement strand
TAATCGGGGTATCAGCACTGACAACGCAGCCGGAAAGAAGACCACAGGTACCCCATTTCTTAAAGGTGAGAGCAGTCAAGTCATCTGTCTCCTTAATATTCTTGAGATAGTCCTTACGCAGAGCCGCCAGGCGTTCAGGGTTAGCCACGGGCACTTTCTTGGTACCTCTAACCGCAAGTGCCTTGAGGTGTTTGGAACCCATTACTGCCGCCAGCCCACCCCTGGCAGCAGCACCTCCTTCATGCATCATGGCGGCTAATAGCGATTTGGCCTCTCCAGCCGGACCAATGCAGGTAACCCTTACCCGTTTGTCACCCAATTCGGTTTGTATGCTGTCTGCGGTCTCAACCGTGTCTTTACCCCACAGATGGGAAGCGTCTTTAAGTTCGGCCTTCCCATCGTTTAAGAACAGATAAACTGGCTTTTGGGAGATGCCACTGAAGAAGACACCATCATAGCCGGCTGCCTTTAGTTCTGTAGCAAAGCTGCCACCACAGTTAGAATCACCCCAGCCACCAGTCATGGGAGATTTGGCAACTACCTGGAATCTGGCACCGTAGACTCCGGTTCCAGTCAGTGGCCCGACAACAAAGCCAAGCATATTATCTGGACCCAGCGGGTCAGCCTTATGCTTCGTACGCTCGTAGAGAATTCTTACTCCTAGCCCCTGACCTCCAATAAAATCTCGGTAGACCCTCTCTGGCAGACTTTCTTCCTCGATGGAACCTGAGGTCAAGTCAACAAGTAGAATTCTTCCGTTATAACCCCTAATCATTATCAAATCTCCTTCCGCTTAACAAATATGCTAGGCCAACCCAGCATAGCCGAAAGGCGTGGCAACTTTACTATAGATATACCCATCTCCTTCTATTAAATTTCACTTTTTAAAATGTGTAATAACTGTGCGTTAGCCAATGATAAATACCTCACGCCTTGGATTTCAGCACTCCGTTAAATGTGTTCTCGAACATTTCAGTTATTTCTTCTCTGGTCGCAGTTCGTTTCATGAAAATACCGAAAACTTCTGCTATATTGGGGTTATTTTGATAGAGTTCAACCAGCTCGGGTATGTCTTTTTTGTCTGCACCCTTCACGCCAGCGAGTTTACTGGGCAAACCAACGTCTTCGATCAGCCGTTTAACCGCCAATATCCCCACTTCTGCCGCCTTTCTTGCATGCAGATTTACCGTTTTTTTGTCGATTGCCTCGGCAATCCTGGCCAAAACGTCCTCATTAACGGGCAAATTAAACTCCATGCAATAGGGAAGGGCAATCCCACAGGCTTCACCATGGTGGATTCCATAATAAGGGCCAATAATATGACCTATCGCGTGTGCCTCAACATCACCGGCGTTTCCTTCGGAAAAACCCTCAATCAGAACCGCCCAGGACATTTTTGCCCTTGTCTCCAAATCGCTCCCATTAGAAACTGCTTTCCTTAAATTATCACAGACCAACCTTATTGACTCCATGGCAGCCGCACGAGTGAAGGGGGTGGCAAATTTTGAGAGAGCTGACTCAACGGCGTGCGCCAGAGCATCAATACCCGTCGCTGCGGTAAGCCTAGGGGGTAATTTTAAGGTCATAGTTGGATCCACAATAGCTGTCCTTGCCCGGACGTTGCCAAAGACACCCTTAACACGTTCTTCCGGTAAACGAATAACACAATCGGGTGTAACCTCTGCCGCCGTACCCGCTGTGGTGGGGATTGTAACTATCGGGATACCGTCTGTTGGAAATGCTTGACCTATGTAATCTTCTAAAGAACCGGGGCTCGTTAACGCACGTGCTGTGGCCTTAGCGGTATCCATGCTGCTGCCACCACCGAGCCCGATTAGGATATCCGCCTTTTTATCACGCGCTGTATCAACTATTGCCTTGATAGAAGCTATCGTGGGTTCAGGCAATACTTCGGCGCAAATATCCACGTGAAAGCCTTCCTTTTCTAAGGACGATTTCACACCATCGACCAGCCCCACCTTCGCCACCCCCGGGTCAGTAATGATTAGGCATTTTCTACCACCCGTCAACAGCTTGGCTTCACTGCCAACCTGCTGGCTAGCGTTAACCCCAAAGATATAGCGACCAATTCCACCATATTCATATATGTTTGTATCAACAGCCATCTTCTACCTCCTTTTTGAGACCGTTAAATCTTAACTTGGACCTTGGGCAGCTACTGCCATTTGCCTCTCATTGATTACCGGCATTATCGCCATTAACTGGCTTCAACTCCCAAAATATAGATTAGGTAACCATAGGGCTATTTGGGGAAACAGCATTACAACGGCTAAAGCAATACCCATAACCCCCACAAAGGGTACGATGGAGCGGTAGATATCCCTCAGCGTTATCTCTTTGGGAGCCATCGCCCTCATAAGAAACAGGTTATAGCCGAAGGGAGGCGTCATGTAAGCCATCTGGCAGGTTATAGTATAGAGAACCCCATACCAAATGGGGTTGAAACCCAGCCTGATTATTAGGGGGACATAAAGAGGAGCAACAATGATGAGCATGGCCGTATCGTCTAAAAACATGCCCATTAGGATATAGGAAAGCTGCATCATAATTAGTACTCCCCACGGACTGAGTCCCCACCTTATGATAAATAGACCCTCTATCGCATTTACCGCGCCAAGACCATCAAAGATGGCACCAAAGGCGAGTGCCGCTAGCACAACCCATAAAAACATGCAACTGACGCTCAGAGTATCACGTAGTACGTCCTCCACTACCTGCCGGTTTAACCGCCGGTTGAGGGCAGCAGCAACAGTAGTTAATGCCGCACCTACTGCTGCACACTCGACTAGGCTGGTTATCCCCATCAAGAACAGCCCCGTCATGGAAAAAATAATGACTAGAGGAACTACCCCAGACCGGAGCAGCCGAAGCTTCTCTCCCCGGCTAATAGCCCGCAGCTCTTCCGGGGGTAACGGTGGCCCCAGGTGTGGCTGAAGTCGGCATCTAATAAGTATGTATGCGATAAACAGGCCTG
>DAOWAU010000051.1 GCA_030634425.1 Dehalococcoidia bacterium | reverse complement strand
GGCACAATAAGCTTCACCATCCCTGAAGATGCCGATAAGCTGAAGATACAAGCCGAACTGGACGGACAGGAAGGGGAGCTTGAAATCGGGTTTTCAGGAGCCGAGATGGAGGAGGAGCAGGAACGAGAATCCGAGGAGGAACTGGACCTTGAGCTTGATGGTGACATAGCTCCGGGTGAAGAGGTCACCCTTCTGGTAACCCTTGAAGGCGAGCCGGTAGCAGGGGCTGTGGTCGAGGTCAACGGTGAAGAGATAGGCAACACCGGCGAGGATGGCACAATAAGCTTCACCATCCCTGAAGATGCCGATGGGCTAGATATAGAAGCCGAACTGGATGGACAGGAAGGGGAGCTGGAAGTCGAGCTTTAATAGGCTGAATTAGGCTTAGACCGGGGCAGGTTGAAAAGGGCGAGGATCGGCTTTTGGAACCTGCCCCAGATGTTTAACCATATAGTCCCCCTCCGAGCGATAGCCAAACTCAGAGCGATAGTATTCCTTGGCTCCAACCCCGCTCAAGATTATCATCTGTGGGGCTTGAAATATATTGGCGGCAATTAGCTCGGCCTCTCTCAGTAGTGTCTTGCCCAAACCCTTATGCTGAGCTGCGTTTGGCTTCCGCTGACTAAGAGAGACCTCGGGACCATATACATGTAGTTCCCTTATTATGGCTGGATTTTCGTTGCTCTCTCCTAGCTTAGCTATGGGCTTGGACTGAATCCGCATCCGTAACAAGCCAAATAGTGTCTCCTTTTCATCCTCCAGGGATAGGAAGATTTCTCTGCCACCTGAGGCTTCATAATCCATTCTCGCTATCTTGGGTTCGCCTATTTCCCAGCCATCCCGTAGCCGGTGACCATACTCCCGACACCTGATGCACTTACATTCAATAGCTTTCTCCTTCATCCGCTGTTTAACTACATCCCGCAGTGAATCCCTTAAACCGCCGACGATAAACTTGGCTGGGATGTCACGCAGCACCCTTGAGATTCTGACATACTTGGGCACAATGGACTTAATCTCAGCGACGAGGTCAATCATGGTGTCATCATCGTATGGTTGATAGCGCCCCTCCCGATACCACTTCTCCAGCTCAGTGCCTGCCACCACCATGGTAGGATATAGCTTCAGGCCATCTGGTTTAAACCGGTCATCATCAAATAGCCTTTTGGATAGCTCTAAGTCCCTTTCTGGGGTTGAACCAGGGAGTCCCGGCATCCAGTGGTAATGGACCTTGAAGCCGTGCTCCTTGAGTAATGCTGTAGCTTTGATTACATCTTCTACCGTGTGTCCTCTCCTTGTCAGTCGGTAGATTCCATCGTCTATTATCTGGACGCCGAGTTCAACTCTGGTGGTGCCAAACTCAAGCATCCTGTCTATCTCCTCCTGCCCACACCAGTCAGGTCTGGTCTCTATGCATAGCCCGGTGCAACGATGGTTGGCTGTTTCGTTTAGCCTCTTTGCTTCCTCTAATGTGGCCGAGGCCTCGTCATTCAGAGCATCAAAGCAATCCTTAATAAACTGATATTGGTAGTCCTCGGAGTAGGCGAGGAAGGTGCCGCCCATCACTATCAGCTCAATCTTATCTGTGGGGTGTCCCATATCCGATAGAATCCTTAGCCTTAACCCTATCTGACCTTTAGCAGCGTAGTCACACCGTCTACCCCGTAACACCGCTGGCGACTCCGGGGTATAGCTTTGGGGTGTGGCTGAGTAGGTGGGGCAATAGATGCATTGTCCCGGGCACTTCAGAGGCAGGGTCATCACTGCTACCGGGGTAACCCCAGATATTGTCCTGGTTAGCTTTTTCATAGTATACTCGTACCCAGTTTAGCAGATTGGTAATTCATTGCCCAGCTTTCTTCTTAGGGGAGTTGAAGAGGGGGCGAAGCCCCTTCTTCTAAAGAAATCTTCCCCTTCCCCTTGATGAGGGGAAGGGGATAAAGGGGATAGGGTGACTAAAGATGTATTTGATCAGATAGCCCCAAGCTGGTATAACTTCAGGCATTGGTCTAGATTTCGTAACGAGCTGGAAGCATTGGCACAACGCTGGCAGAAGGGCAGGCTGCTTAACATTGGTTGTGCTCACGGCCCCGACTTCCTCCCCTTCCATCGGAGCTTTGAGCTATATGGCGTGGACTTTTCCGCCCAGATGTTGCGCTTTGCCCGAAAATACTCCCAGAAGTTCAATTTCCCCGTGAACTTATCGTTGGCTGATGCCTGCCATCTTCCCTATCCTGACCACACCTTTGACTGGGCAATCTCGGTAGCTACCTACCACCATATAAAAGGCAAAGAGGCGAGGTATGCTGCCCTAAGCGAGCTGAGGCGAGTATTAAAGCCCGGTGGCGAAGCCTTTATCACCGTATGGAATCATTGGCAACCCGGGTTCTGGTTTAAGCCAAAGGAGGTAACCGTGCCCTGGCGGGTAAAGGGCGAGACCTTGTATCGCTATTATTACCTCTTCTCTTATCCTGAGCTGGAGAGGCTGGCGAGGAGGGTTGGCTTCAAGGTGCTCAAATCCTTTCTCGAAAGCTCCTACCGCTATCCATTCAAGATCTTCTCCAGAAATATCTGCCTATTAGTAAAAACTGGAGTAAATTGACCCTATCTTAATATAGATGTCGCTAGACATATTGCTCATAATTTGATTTAATAGGTTAATTAAAGTTGATATGGGAGGATGACACATGGGTTTTGAGGATATTTTTGGCGGTGATAGCAATCAATGGATGTTTCTAATACCATTGGTTATCATCATAATGTGGTCTTTATTCTTCCGGCGGCGCAAAGCGGAAGGGACAGAGGTGGAGATAGCCAGCAGCCTGTTTTTTGAGATAAGTGAGAACCTGAGGATTGTGGAAGGCTTTAGCACCCAGAAACGCCCCAAGAAATTTAAGACCGGTAGCTGGGAACGGAATAGCGAGAAGGCAGTCTTTTTGGAGGCATCGTTACAGGAAGACTTGGCTGATGCCTTTAACCTGGCTGAGAGTTTCAATCAGTCAATAGATGTTGCCAAAAAACAGAAATCAAATATCTACCTCTCAGGCATTGATGTGCATAAGCTAGAAGAGCCGCTAACTAGGAGTAAAGAGGGGCTGCAGGAGTGGCTCAAGACAAACATGCAACAGGCGGGACCTCAGGCGGGGCGCCCTGGTTGCATGGGTATGGGTGGCGGCCTCGGCCGCTGAAATACATTATCCAGCTTACTCGGCGTTATAAGGTCTTGGAGGTAATAAATATATGTAAGGTGGCTTTTTGGTAATAGTTAACCTCCCGTTCCGTGCTGTCATAAATCTGTGGCGGCACTTTATATATTAACTTTAAATTGAGAGTAACGCCTTACTTGTAAGGCTTTTATGCTATACATAAAAGTTCATTACCAAGGAGGTAATAGTGAGCAAAGTAGCTGTTGTTACTGATAGCATCTCCCACATGCCTCAAGAACTCGCCGATAAATACGATATCAAAATAGTGCCTATGGGCATTGTTATCGAAGGCAAGGCTTATCCTGAGACTGAGGTAGATCTACCTGAGTATTATCAGAAATTGCTTCAGATAACGGAGAATGAGAAGCTGCCTACCTCTTCGTCTGTCACTGTAGGAAGCTTCCTGGAAGCATTCCGGGAGCTGAGCCAGAAAGCGGCAGGTATTGTATACATTGGGCACAGCATCAGGCTGGGTATGTCAACTAATGCCGCCACCCAGGCTAAGAAGATGGTTGAGGAGGAAATGCCCGATATCCAGATTGAGGTTATTGATTCTGGCACCGCTCTCGGAGCACAGGCGTTTATCGTTGTAGAGGCAGCCAAGGCCGCTGCTGAGGGCAAGAGCTTGCCTGAGGTAGTGGAAGCGGCTAAGAATATGATGCTCAAGGTCAAGTACATTGTCGTGGTTGATAATCTTGAGTACCTGGCTGGGGGAGGGAGGATACTTGACGGTCGCGCTTGGGCGGAGGCTAAGGTTAGCACCAAAGCACTTCTGGAGACAGATGCTGCCAAAGGAACGGTGCACGCCCCTCTGGCCAGGTATAAGACCAAAGCCCAGGCAGTGAAAGGCTTGCTGGAGATACTCAAGGAGAGGTGGGGGGGCAAGAAGCTTCATGTGGTGATAAATCACATCAATGTCCCTGATGAAGCCGAGGAGCTCAAGAAAAAGGTGCTATCACAGTTTAACTGCGTTGAGTTTTATGTTACCCCTACCTATCCTGTAGTGGGTAGGCATGTAGGCCCAGGGACTCAGACAATTAGCTGGTGGGCTGAGGACTGAAACAACTTGTGGTGAATTAGCGGGCAGGTTATATTCCGCCGTCAATACCAATAACCTGCCCGGTAATATAACTGGCTCGGTCGCTGGCTAAGAAAGCTACCAGCTCAGCTATCTCTTCTGGTTTGCCGAAGCGCTGAAGGGCAATCATTGACATGATGAGGTCCTTCCTCTCCTGGGGTAGCTTATCAGTCATATCAGTGACAATGAAGCCGGGGGCGATAGCATTGGCGGTTATGCTAAGCGAGCCTACCTCCCTGGCTATGCTCTTGGTAAAGGCGATGATTCCCGCTTTAGAGGCGGCATAGTTAGTTTGCCCCACATTGCCAATTATGCCGGCAATGGATGCCATGCTGATGATGCGCCCCCATCGCTGCATCATCATCGAGCGCAGGGCAAACTTGGTACAGGTATATGTGCCCCTTAAATTAGTGTTTATTACGTCATCCCAGGCTTGGTCAGACATCCTTAATAACAGGGTATCCCGATTAATGCCGGCATTGTTTACCAAAATATCAATCTTACCCCATCTGTCAGTTATCTCCTGTACCATAGCTTTTACCGCTTCGCTATCTTTCACATCTGCTTCCACAACAAAGGCTTCTCCACCTTGACTTATTATGGTGTCAACTGTGTTATCAGCGCCAAACTCTCTTGATATGTCATTAACAGCCACTTTAGCCCCTAGGCTTGAGAGCTTAAGGGCTATAGCCTTGCCTATGCCGCGGGAAGCGCCAGTTACTAATGATACCTTGCCCGCTAATTCTAGAGATGTCTTATTATTCACTGTTAACTCTCCTTAAATCGTTTGAAAACCAGGCAGCAGTTCTGCCCACCAAGACCGAAGCTATTTTTCAGGCAGACGTTTACCTGGGCTTTACGAGCCACATTAGGCACATAGTCTAGATCGCATTCCGGGTCAGGGGTCTCATAATGTATGGTTGGTGGGATAATCCCGTTCATTAGGGTTAATACCACACCAATGGACTCAACAGCACCACCGGCGGTTATCATGTGTCCGTACATAGACTTATGGGCGCTTATCGGGATTTTGTATGCCCTCTCCCCAAAGACCAATTTGATGGCTTTAGTTTCAGTGACATCGTTTAGCTTGGTACTGGTGCCGTGGGCGTTGATGTAATCAACCTCTTCCGGCTTCACCCCGGCATCTTCGAGGGCGGTTCTCATTCCT
>DAOWAU010000128.1 GCA_030634425.1 Dehalococcoidia bacterium | reverse complement strand
ACTCCGTATCTTGGATAAGTCATTTTCCGCTCTTAGCCTCAATGAGCTCGGGTTTTTACCTGACACTCTTAAGCAATATGAGAATATGCTGAAAACTCCCTTTGGTATGATATTGATTAGTGGGCCCACTGGCTCGGGTAAAACTACCACTCTTTATGCCTCTGTCAACCGTCTTGACAGTAAAGGGCGCAACCTCATCACGGTGGAAGACCCTGTGGAGTATCGCTTTAAAGATATCAATCAGATTCAGGTTAATCCTCGTGCTGGCTTAACCTTTGCCACTGGCCTGCGTGCCATAATGCGGCATGACCCTGACGTTATACTGGTGGGGGAGATACGTGATTCTGAGACAGCAGAGATAGCCATTCAGGCAGCTCTCACTGGGCATGTGGTACTTTCTTCAGTTCATGCTAATGATACTGTAAGCACTCTTTTCCGATTGCTTGACCTGGGGGTGGGGCCATTTCTCGTGGCCTCGGCGCTTATTAGTGTTGTTGCTCAGCGGATGGTGCGTCGGGTTTGTCCTTACTGCCGTAAACCTGCTCAGGCCTCGGCTGAGGAGGAGATTGCTTACGCTAAAGAACTGGGTGAAGAACGAACTGAATTCCTTTATGGAAGTGGCTGTAATGCCTGCGTCAATACCGGTTACTTGGGGCGCACAGCAGTTTTTGAAATCTTGGTTATGAGTGAAGAAACAAGGAGGATGCTGCTCACTGGAGCTAGCGCAGCGCAGATACGGGCTCAGGCAAGGGAAGAAGGCATGGTATCAATGTGGCGTGATGGCATGCTCAAGGCGAAGGAAGGTATCACCACTCCTTCTGAAGTGGTGCGCAATGTATTTTCTATAGGTTAAAATTATGGATTTTAATTATGTGGGCTATACCGAGGATAAAAAGATAGTGGAAGGCACTATATCTGCTTCGAATGAAAAAGTAGCGGAGCAGATTCTGGCTCGCAGTGGCTGTCGGGTTCTCAGACTGAAGCGGATAGTTTCTTTTATGCCTAGCTTGGAAAAGATGTTCCCCCTCTTCTATAAAGTAAGGCCAGAAGTGGTCATTATGTTCTCTCGGCAGTTAGCTTTACTTCTTGAATCTGGCACTGATATCGTTACCTCCTTGGAACTGTTGGGGTCACAGACGTCAGACCACAATCTGAGAAGAGTGCTGGGAGAGGTAGTTACTGACCTTCGTAGTGGTAGTCGGCTCTCTGAAGCTTTAGGTAAGCAATCACAAAGCTTCCCTCCAATTTACTGTCGGGCACTGAGTGTAGGTGAGCGAACTGGAGGTCTTGAGACAGTGCTTAGGCAGATGGCTGATCATATGGAGAAGGAAAGCCAAGCGGCAAAAAGCATAAAGGGTGCCTTAAGATATCCAATTATCATTATTGTGGTGGCTATTGTAGTGGTAGCCCTAATGGTTTCTTTTGTTTTGCCTGCTTTTAGCAGTCTTTATACCTCGCTTGGGATTGAGCTACCGGGTACGACTAGGACGCTCATGTCCATCGTTAGTTGGCTTGGTGTGTATAAGATTTATGTTATAGGGGCAGCACTTTCTGTCGCTGGCGGGATCCTTCTCTATCTTAAGACACCGGCGGGAAGGCTTCAGTGGGATGGAATAGCCCTTAAATTACCATTATTGGGGAGAATTAGACGTCTTGGTGAGCTTGCCCATTGCTGCCGAAACATGGCGCTATTATTTCGGGCTGGCTTACCTTTGCCTGAAGTCATGTCCTTGGTTATTGACAGCAGTGAAAATAGAGTGGTAAAACAGGTGTTTACTGAAGTTCGGCAGGATATGATTAAGGGGGAGGGTTTATCCCGCCCAATGGCCAAGAACCAGCTTTTTTTGCCATTGATGGTCCAGATGGTTGCGGTTGGTGAAGAAACCGGTAATCTTGATGTTACCCTGCTGGCTGTAGCTCAAAACTTTGAGACTGAGGCTGAAGACAAGATGCGGGCCTTTATTGGACTTATTCAACCAGCCATAACTGGGATTGTGGGTTTAATAGTTGCTTTTATTGCTCTATCCTTAATCTCGGCCATGTATTCTGTCTATGGACAGCTTGGCTAATTTACGGGGGTTGAAAGTCGGGGCTATGTGCGTGTCTTGAGGAGATGAGACGATTGTCTAGACAAAGGAACATTGCAGCGCCACTTTTCAGGGTGGCTAAAAAGTTGAAGGGCAACGAGACCGGATTAGGCCTTATCGAAACACTAGTGGCCCTGGCTATCCTCGGTTCTATCGCCGTTGTCTTTCTTAGTGGCTTGGCTACCACTGCCAAAGCTACCCTTATTGTTGATAAGAGAGCTACCGCTGAAAGCATAACCCGAAGTCAGATAGAATATGTTCAGGGCCAGGACTATATTGATTATTCCACTGATCCACACGATGTTTATGATGAAATAGCACCCCCCCCGGGCTCGGGTTACAGCATAGATTTTGCTGCTAACCCCATTATCCCGGCTACCGGCCTCTCCTATGGTCAAACTGGGGGCATTTTTGACCAAGACCAGGGTATCCAGAAGATAACGGTAACAGTCAATCGTGATGACAAATCGGTGCTCACGATTGAGGGCTATAAGGTGCGTAGATGAAGCTAAGCGAGAGAGGTTTTACCCTGGTTGAGCTT
>DAOWAU010000063.1 GCA_030634425.1 Dehalococcoidia bacterium | reverse complement strand
TGGCTACCTCCTCAATATCAACGCCACCACTGGTAGAAGCTAGCACGATGTATGTCCTGGCTTGTCTATCTATGGCTACTGAGGCGTAGAGCTGGGCAGCCATGTCTAGCCTCTCTTCAACGAGTAAGCGGTCTACTTGGCATCCTTTAATGGTGCTACCAAAAAGGTTTGAGGCAGCCTCTTTAGCCCCCCTAGCATCGCTAACAAATTTTATCCCCCCAGCCTTGCCCCGGCTTGATACCAATATTTGAGACTTCAATGCTATAGGTTTACCTATCTGCTTGGCTATTGTTTCAACTTCGTCTAACTTGCTAGCAATGTTACCTTTGGGAACTGATATGCCGTATTTTTTTAGAATGCTCTTGGCTTCAAATTCAAAAATCTTCATTCGTCATACACACATTGTAATTCTATATGAAGGCCATCCATTACCCATTCCCTTTCCAAATATTCAGACCTTCAATCCCTTCAAGATATCTCTGGTAATGATACTTCTCTGCAAATCCAAGGCAAGCTCGGTGGTGCTGGTAGCTAAGGCATTGCGGCATAGCCTCTCCATGGGTAGTCCAACTATATGGGGTGGTCCGTTGAATATATGAGACACTCTATCAGCGACTCTATATATTGTTTCAGTAGCGAATAGCTTTACCATTGCTGCTTCACGCTGAATATACTCTTCATTATCTGCTTTACAGGCTGCTTCATAAACCATAAGTCGGGCGGCGTGAACTGCCACCGCTATATCAGCTAATGCTGCTTCAACGCTAGTTCGCTTGGCAATAAATTGCCCAAATGACAGGAGTGATTGGGCTTGTGTGGTTGATTCCTCAAGCAATCTCTGGGCGAATCCTATGCACCTAGCGCCTCTTATTACCCGCCTCGAAGGGAGCCATTTCTTGCCTAGATGGAGAGCCTTGCCTTCTTCTCCCAGTATGTTCTCCACCGGTACCCGGCAACGGTCAAAGGTCAACGATATAGGCTCTCTTAACCGAGTTTGCCAGCCTGTCCTTTCTTCCTCGCCGGTTACGCTAAAACCAGGGACATTCTCATCTACTAGAAAGCAAGTTAGTTCCTCCTTAGCGCCTTTCTGGTTAGTGGTGGCAAAGACAATGGCAAAGTAGTCTTCGCCAGCTTTGGAGAGTGAGAGCTTCTGACCGTTGAGAATATAGTGGCCATTTCCCTTTTCAGCCCTCATCTCTAGGTTGGAGATATTGGCTCCCTTTTGCGGCTCTAATAGTGCCAGGTAAGCATGTTTTTGCCTATTAAGTACGGGCAAGAAATACTTTTCATTCTGTTCAGCATTGCAATCAAAGAGGATAGGGGTGACATCACCAAAATTGAAGGGAATAATTGTCTGGGCCAGCTCTTCTTCAACCAAACAACTACATAAGGTACCTAGTCCGGCACCACCGAACTCCTCCGGTATATTTATCCCCCACAGCCCTGTTTCATTGGCCATCTTGATGAGTCCTTCTTCAATCTCTGTTGGCAGAGATATTCGGGCGTCACTCAGGTCAGCAGCTCGTCCCAGAATGTCTCTCTCCAAGGGCTTCAACTGGTCGTTAACAAAGTCTCTTACCAGACTCCGTACCATTTTTAATTCTTGGGGTATCTCAAAGTCCATTATGTTTCTCCCGACTTTAGGTTTGGCTAAGGGCTTCTTCTAGAAATAGATCCAAGTCAGGCTCATCTTCATCACCGATTCGCTGCTCCAGGCATGCCATAACCTCTACCATGCGGTGATTGATGACATAGTGCTTAATAGTAGTATCTACCTGAGGGCAGACCAGGATGCAGGCATCACATTGGTCGCAGTCCTCACCAACTATGCTTTCCAGAGCCATTGATGTGCGTTGTTCTGTCTTCTCGCGGCGCGATGGCTCGCGAAACAAAAAGGGGCAGATATCTATACAGTTGCCACAGCCTAAGCATTCCTTGTGACCACTAATGTCTTCTACTATATTGAGCGTGTGTCCGGGATTAAACCCACTAGAGAGGAGACGACAGCGGCTTACGGGCGGGCTTTTAGTATTCAATATTTCGTTCAAAATACATTCAATCTCTTTGGTATTGATTTGATTACGTAGTGGCATATCGTTCTCTCCAAATCTTAGGCTACTTTTATTTGGCCGACAGTTAATGTCTGTTTGCTGTAATCAGATAAGTAATCGTGTGGCTGTCTGGTATAATTAGGTAACAGTAATGGTGAGGCTGGTCGTAGTTCAGCTAAACCAGCCTGTTTCAATCCTGACTGCCATTGGCGCACATGGCCTAGTGTGAGAGCGCCTAGCTTTACCTGTTTAGTATATTGAGCGGCAGCTCGGCCGGCTCTCCTCCCAAAGACAAATATATCCAGCGTTGAGTTTCCGATAAGCCTGTTTCGGCCGTGTATTCCACCTACACATTCGCCAGCACCAAACAGTCCGGGTACACTGCTGGCACCATCAGTGTCAATCTTGATCCCCCCATTCTGGTAGTGCAACGTGGGGTAGATTGACATGGGTTCTTTAGTTATATCAATATCGAAGCGGCTGAACTGACGAACCATAGCTGGCAGCTCTCGCGCTATCGTTCCTTCCCCTCGTATCATGTCAATCATTGGTGAATCCAGCCACACCCCAACCTCTCCGGTGGGTGTCTTCACGCCTTTGCCACGCCCCTTACATTCCCTTATATTTGCTGAGGCAACGATATCACGCGGCTCTAAGGGATTGATGAACTGCTCTCCATCAATGTTGACCAGTTGTGCCCCGAGGGCTCTCACCTTCTCGGTAATCAACTGCCCCAAGATCTGCACAGGGTGGGCAGCACCGGTGGGGTGATATTGCATGGTGTCCATAAAGATTAGCTCGGCGCCCGCTCGATAGGCAATTACTAGTCCGTCAGCGGTAGCACCGTAGTGATTGGTGGTAGGGAAATTCTGGATATGCAAACGCCCCATGCCACCTGTACTCACGATAACCGCTTTAGCGCGCACCAAAATAGGTTCACTGGTTTCCAGATTGACCAGTATCGCCCCAGCTATCTGCCCGTTGTCATCCTTTAATAGCTCTACTGCTGGTGCGAACTCCAGATAATTTATGCCCCTGTTCCTGACCTCGTCGCGTAAAACGCGCATTTCCTCTAGGCCGGTATAATCACGGGCTGAGTGTAGTCTCAATCTGGAAGCACCACCGCCGGATAATTCACGCATGGAACCATCGGGATTCTTATCCCAGTTAACCCCCAGTGTTTCCAACCATTTGATAACCATAGGGGCATCTTTCACCAGTGCCTCTACCAGTTCCGGCATATTATCAAAGTGGCCACCACCCATTGTATCCAGGTAATGAATAAGCAGAGAATCATCAGGTCTATCAGCAGCCTGGGTCCCTGCCTGAGCGCCCACAGTATTAGCATCGCCGAGACGTAATTTGGTTACCAGCAGGACGTTAGCTCCATTCTCCTCAGCCAGTAGTGCTGCCGAGGCTCCAGCCCCCCCACAACCGATTACCAGAACATCCACATCGTAATCAATTTTATTGAGGTCAACCTTATCCGGGTCAATACGGCTAGTTCCCTCGAGCACATCTGCCATCTCGTTAGGTGTGCAATCTCTCTTGTTCGGACCTACCAGTAGTTCACGCATACCCTCCTTGATACAATCAGGATGGAAGCTCTGTAACAGGGATTCCTTCTCCTCATCGTTAAGGCGAGGAAATGTCTCGTGCAGGCGTTTCTCTCTGGTAGCTTCTACTTTTCTGATGCTTTCTTCCATATAAGGCGGATACATTTTGCTTCCTCTTCCTCTTTTATTATTTTGTGTAAGCTGGTTCTATATCACGTTCTGCATATCGCCGATGCAGCTCATCCTTGCTCATCTTCTTGAATTCTTCTAACTCGGCGTCAAATTTGCCAGCCTCTATTTCGCCTATCCTATCCTCCAGGTGCTGGGAGGTAGGAGCAAGATAGCGACCATACAAACGTCGACATAGTAGGGCTATGTTATAGGGCACCAATCCCTGCGGACACCTAGCTGCACACAAACCGCACATCACACAGTCAAAAGACTTGTTGGCCACTTCACGGATATCACCTCTTAAGGCATCAGACATAAACCACATCACCTCAAGATCCTGAGGGCACGTTTTAGTGCAGGTATTACAGCCAAAGCATGTAACCAGGTTAGGATAGAGGGTGAGTACCTGCTCACCAGTGACTTCAACCTTTTCCAGATTGTAAAGAGCCTTAGTTGCTGGAAAGAATGGTATCTGCACCAGGTGCATATCTGGTTCAACAGTCTTCTGGCAGGCAAGGTCATACCTTAGCTGAGGGTCATTCTTGAGATTGTAAACGGTAGCACAAGCGCCACAAAATCCGGCACGACATCCACAACCGCGAGTTAACCTGTAGCCACAATACTCTAGCGCAGTCATTATGGTTAGCCCTTCAGGAACCTGGTAGTGCCTACCCATAATATAAATATCAATCATGCGAACTTTTTGAGTTACTTGATTCTGTTGAATCATCTTTCTACCTCAACTCATAATATTGTTACTTCTTTTATGCCGACAGCCGTGGCAGTTCAGGTTAACTACCACCGGTAGGCTTACAATGCGAGATGGAAAGACCTCAATGTGAACTACTTAGGGCCATAGTCCTACCGCCGTATCCCATCGGTCCGATGCCTGGACTGTTGACTCGATTGAGAATTTCCTTTTGACGACCCCACGCCGGGAGTAGCCTAGCAAGACGAGACATATCAGGCAGATAATGGCAAACC
>DAOWAU010000121.1 GCA_030634425.1 Dehalococcoidia bacterium | reverse complement strand
TATTGCGTATTGTTGCAGATGCGTCTAATTGAAGAGAGGGTTTAACCTCTGTGAGAAAAGCTCAATATCCCGGTCACCGCTATCCTGCTCTTGAGTCTTGCTGGTGCTTCACTGCTGAGCGGTTGTTCCTCAGGGAGCACAGCAAAACTAAAGGTAGTTGCCAGCACCTCGCTGATAGCCTCTGTAGTGGAGCGAGTGGGGGGCGACAGGGTTGATGTGGTCAGCATTATTCCGCCGGCGCAGTGCTAGTAGGCGGCGTGGGTAATGCAGCGAGGATAGCCAACAGGAAGCTGAGGGGAAAGCATGCCAGAAATAACCATACTAACCGTCCCGATTTTTGGGTTTTTGCTGGGACTTAAGCATACCCTGGATGCTGATCATATAGTGGCGGTAACTACCATTGTTAGCCGCAGTAGCAGTTTCCGTCGCTCGGTGCTGGTAGGCTTGAGCTGGGGCATAGGGCACTCCCTTACCCTTTTCGCAGTGGGCTTTGCGGTGCTGGTTTTCAAACTGACTATTCCTGATAGGCTGGCCCTGTCCATGGAATTCGTTGTAGGAGTGGTCCTCGTTCTATTGGGGGTGCCCCTTATAAGGCAGCTAGTGACAGGTAGAGCCCATGTCCATTTGCACCAGCATGGAGATAAGCAGCATCTCCATAGTCATTCTCACGATGAAACTCCAGGCCATGACCACCGGCACATCAGAAGACCGCTGCTGATAGGGATGGTTCACGGTCTGGCCGGGAGCGGAGCACTCACCGTGCTCGTTCTTAGCACGATGTCCTCGGTAGCTCAGGGGCTCTTCTTTCTCCTGCTCTTCGGTGTAGGTTCTATCTTAGGCATGCTGGTCTTCAGCGGTCTTATTAGCCTTCCCTTTAAGCTTACTGCTGGGCGTTCCTTCCGGCTAAATCTATGGGTACGGGGAGTAGCCGGAGTTATCAGCATAGTCTTCGGTATTTTTATGATGTGGCAAACGGGATTTGTTGGTGGTCTCTTTTTGTCTACAGTTTGATATATAGAGGCATCTTAAAAAAGGTTGAGTGTCTGTGGCTCGAGCTCAAGGTTGATGTCCAGGGCTTTGACGGAGTGGGTGAGGGCACCGATGGAGATAACATCAACCCCGGCCATAGCAGCAGCGCGGACATTAGCCAGGGTGATACCCCCTGAGGCTTCAGTCTTAACATGGCTTGGAATTGAATTCACTACCCGGCGCATTTCCTCGGGGCTCATGTTATCCAGCATAAGGATATCAGCCCCAGCCTCCGCAGCCTCTAGGGCTTCCTGGGGAGTGGTGACCTCAATCTCAACCGTTGCCCCTTGAGGGGCATTCTGTTTAGCCTTAGCGATAATATCCTTTATCTTTATACCCAGGGCGCGCAGGGTGGTGAGGTGGTTGTCCTTAATCAGGATACCATCACCTAGGTGGAGGCGGTGGCTTTGTCCCCCGCCGGTGCGCACCGCATACTTCTCCAGCAATCTGAGACCGGGGGTGGTCTTGCGGGTATCGGTGATTTTAACCCCAAGCCCCTGTGTTTCGGCTATATATCGGGCTGTCTGTGAGGCGATACCGCTGAGCCTCTGGAGGAAGTTGAGGGCTGTCCGCTCGGCTTTGAGGATGCTTATTACCCGACCGGAGACGGTGGCTACTATATCGCCTGGTTGAACCCTGGCTCCGTCTTTGATGAGCAGTTCGACCTTGAGTGACGGGTCAACCCTGAGGAATACCCGCCTGGCTACCTCACCGCCGGCTATTATCCCTTCCTCCTTAGCCAGTATGGATGCCTTCCCCTCCAGCTCAGGCGGTATCAGCCCCTCGCTGGTGATATCACCGTGGCTGATATCCTCAGCCAGGGCAAGGTCTATAATGCTATCAATCTGTTCCGCGGATAAATTGCTCATTTAGCTAACTCGCCTTTTAGTGACCAGGGGCTGGTCTTATCGATTCTAATGTTTACCAGTTGCCCCAGGCAATCGTTGCTGTCACTGAAGAATACCAGTTTATCGGTTCGGGTGCGACCCTGCCACTTGCCCTTTTTCTTCCCCTCCACCAGCACTTCAACCGTCTTGCCCAGTAGCTGGCGGTTGATTTCGGTGGCGATTTTCTCCTGAAGTTGCTCAATCTTATTCAGTCGCTCCTGTTTCTCCGCCATGGGGACATTGTCCTCGAATTTCTTGGAGGCGATAGTCCCCGTTCTTGGTGAATAGACGGCAACATGGATGGTATCAAACCTTAGCTTGGAGAGGAGGTCGAAGGTGTGCTGGAACTGCTCTTCTGCTTCTGAGGGGAAGCCGACAATGACATCGGTGCTCAGGGCCACCCCCGGTATCTTGCTGCGTATTTGTGAAATTAGGCGGCGGTAGTTTTCTGCGGTATAGCCCCTTCTCATTGCCTTCAGGATGTCATTGTTGCCCGACTGAACAGGGAGGCTTATGTGCTCACAGACCTTATCCAGCCGAGCTACCGCCTCAATGAGCTTGGGGCTCATGTCCTTGGGGTGGTTAGTGAGGAAGCGGATGCGGGCTAGTCCCTCTATAGTATTTAGCTGGCATAACAGGTCGGCCAGGCCTGGCTGGTGGGGTAGGTCATGCCCGTATGAGTCCACATTTTGCCCCAGCAGGGTTACCTCTTTCGCTCCGCGCTGGACTAACTGGCTAACCTCGCAGGCTATCTCGGCTATCGGGCGGCTCCTTTCCCGCCCTCGGCGGTAGGGGACAATGCAATAGGTGCAGAAGTTATCGCAGCCCTGGAGGATGGGGACGAAGGTGCTGGGTGAGGGGTGTAACGGTGTTACGGTGTGAAGGT
>DAOWAU010000143.1 GCA_030634425.1 Dehalococcoidia bacterium | reverse complement strand
TTACCTGACCTGACGTCAAAGACACGCATACAGAAATGTGGTGCCCCATCGTCAGCAGTAATAACCTCACGCTTGGCTACCCCAGGTGCCTCCTGAGTGGTTTTAACATCAAGATACTTACTTACTTTCATTACTATATACCTCCTATAGCGCTCTTATATTCAGAAAGGTGCACCCGTTGGGCATTATACCACCAGCCGACACTATTTGCCCAATCTTGTTCTAAGATTTTAGTCTGGCTGTATTGTGCCGGTATCACCTCCAGGATACTTCATCAGCTAAGTTTGTATTTAATCTCATTGGATTTTATAAATCTACCCTGGCAGATTATAATTCAAAAGACGGCAAGTCACAAAAGGTAATAGATTATTCATCAACCTTACCTCCTTGCTCCAGACGCAGCGAGGGGTTAAAATTATAAAGCGGATGAAACAGCTGTCCGCAATCCATAATCAGGGTCAGAGGAAGCTGGCTAACCTTCACTGGTATAGGCATATTCTTAGGGTTTAAGCAGAGGGAGATTCAGGATGAACCAGAAAGATTATTATGGGATACTGGGGGTAGGCAGGAATGCTACTGAGGATGCAATAAAGAAAGCTTACCGAAAACTAGCTATGAAGTATCACCCTGACCGCAATCCGGGAAAGGAAAAAGAGGCAAACGAAAAATTTAAGCAAATAAATGAGGCCTACGAGGTCTTGGGTGACCCGGAAAAGAGGAAGCAGTATGACATGTTTGGTAAGGTTGGCACCGGGGATATGTTTGGTAGTCCCTTTACCCGGGCTGGTTTTGAGGGGGTAATGAGGGATTTTGGTAAAGGCGGACTGGGTTTTGAGTTTCTCAAAAACATCTTTGATGGCTTTGAATTCTCCAATAGACCGGGCAGAGTGGAATTTAGAGTTCAGCGACCTGACGGGAAAACCTTTCACGGTCGTGCCCCATTGGAAGACGTGCTAGCTGATTTATTTGGAACTGAGCCTGGAGCTTACATGGAATATACTGGTGTGCCTTTCGAGCAAGCTTTTAGGCAAGCCACTAAAGGTAGCAATGATATACATGAGCAAATAACCATTTCTTCTGAAAAAGCCAAGCAAGGAGTTAGAATGGAGTATAAGAGGGGAAGGAGAAAGATTGAGATAAACATACCTCCCGGGGTTAAGACAGGTCAAAAGATAAGATACCGGGGAGCCCGGTTAAGGTTAGATAGTAAGCCGGGAGACCTTTATGTTCATATCAAGGTGAAGGATTAAACCAAGCTTTAATAATGAGGTCGTTTAGCAATGGGATTAAAAGGGTGAGTGGTTGGTAAGCAACCTTAATGATGTTAGTAGATTTAAGCACTCGGATTAATACCCTAGCCGATTGGATGTTTGGTGCCCAGAATCTGGTGGTGTTCACCGGTGCCGGCATCAGCACCGAATCAGGCTTGCCTGATTTTCGGGGACCTGATGGCATCTGGACTCGCCAGGCACTAGGGCTTCCTCTCCCACGGCGAGATTTCTCCTCGGTGGAGCCCAATGCCGGGCATACGGCTATTGTTGAACTACACAAACTAGGCAAGTTAAGCTTCCTCATTTCACAAAATATCGACAATCTCCACTTGAGGTCAGGGATTCCCCCTGACTTGCTGGCTGAGCTCCATGGCAATGTAACCAAGCTACGATGCAAGCGCTGTCAGGCAGAGGTGGATGTGTCTGCTGGCTTGAATACTTGCTCCTGTGGCGGCAAGCTGGTTTCCAGTGTGGTTGACTTTGGTCAGACCTTGCCCAGGAAGGCTCTGGCTGATTCCTATTGGCACTCCCAACATTGTGACCTTTTTATAGTTGCTGGCTCCAGCCTGGTAGTTTATCCTGCGGCTGATATGCCCAGGGAAGCGGTTCAATCCGGTGCCCGGCTGGTAATCATCAACGAGGGTGAAACCCCACTTGACAGACTGGCTCACCTGCGATTTGACGAGAGAATAGGGGAGGTATTAGTCCCCGCAGTAGCTCGGCTAAAGGAACTTATTAAGGTATCGTAACTGGAAGAAATTAATAGCGATTGTTTCTTCCCCTGCCTTGACAGTGGGGGGCTAAGAATATATATTCTTTAGCGGGGGTGGGTGGCCAGTGGTGTCTAATCACAGAATATAAAACTTAGGGGAATAATATGCTTATTTGGGACTTCCGATGAAACTGGGTATAGATGTCGGCTCGGTCACAGCCAAGGTCGTGGTGATGGACGAAGCCGACAGCGTTAT
>DAOWAU010000020.1 GCA_030634425.1 Dehalococcoidia bacterium | reverse complement strand
TAAGTATTTTTAACATTTACTTGAATCATCTTTCTATTTCTTGTAGTGCTTTAATCAGGGCATCGGTATGCTCCGGTTTGCCTACGCTAATGCGGATGCAATTCTTGAGTCGTGGTCGGTCAAAGTAACGAACCAGGATGCCCTTATCTCGCAATTTTTGCTGAAGTTGACTTGCCTCGCCGCTTAACACCGAGCAAAGCATAAAGTTGGCCTGCGAGGGGAGAGGTTTCAACCATTTTACTTTCTTTAGCTCGCGGAAAAGTCTTTCCCTCTCGGCAATTATAGCCTTTACGCTAGCCATTAAGTAATCGATATCCTTTAGTGATTCCTGTACAGCAACCAAAGCGGCTACGTTTACATTATACGGAGGCTTGATTTTCAATAGGTAATTGGCAATCTTAGGCGGGAAAATGCCGTAGCCAACCCTCAGACCAGCAAGCCCTGCCCACTTGCTGAATGTCCGCGCTACCATCAAGTTTTCATACTTGCCGACTAATGGAGCCACTGTTTCCCCGCTAAACTCATAGTACGCCTCATCAACTAACACTGGTATCCCGGTATCCACTATCTCCAGAATGTCTCGCCGAGAAGTAATTGTTCCTGTAGGGTTATTAGGATTAGCTAGAAGTATTATCTTGGTTTTTTCACCTATAGCTGCTTTTACCTCATTTAGCTTGATAGCAAAATCTTCACCTCTGGGCACCTCAACTAAAGTACCGCCACACACTCCGGTGGCAAAGCGATACATCACAAAGCTGGGAGTACAATTTATCACCTCGTCACCTGGGGCAACAAATAAACGCAAGACAAGGTCTATAATCTGGTCCCCACCATTACCAGCCACGATTTGCTTGGCATCAATCCCGGTGTATCCTGCCAGCGACTTCCTCAGTATTGCTTGGCCATTGTCGGGATAGATATTGAAATGAGGGTAAGCTGCCAGAGCCTGTCTTACCCTGGGCGAGCAGCCGTAGGGATTCTCGTTGGCATCCAGTTTGATGATGCTTTCCACGGGGACATCAGTTTTGCCTTCCAGTGTCTCTGGCGAGGTACTGGCGGGATAACTAGTAAAGGCGGCCAGGTCAGACCGGATAAATCTCTCTATTCCTGCTCTTTTACTCATCTTTCACCTTTTGCCATCGCTTTTCCACTGCCATGCGCAGGGTTTCAATAATAGACTTTATTCTTTTCTTCTTGCTGGGGTTGGATATGCTATCTCTGTTGCCAATCAAGCAAGCTGTTGATTCAAAAAGGGTATCAATAATCTTAAGGTTATGCCTGGCTATGGTCTGTCCTGTCTGTGTATTCTCAATTAGCAGGTCAGCATCCTCAGGCAAAAAAGCTTCACTGGCACCCCAGGTAGGAACTATTCTATACATCCCAAGGTGATTATCCCTGGCATACTTATCAGCGATATTTATATACTCCGAAGCTATCCTCAATGGCACCGCCTGCTTAGCATTAAGCTGCCTCAAGCTGTAGGCATCGGATACCGGTAAATCCTTACTTATTACCGCCACTATTTTCACCTTGCCAAACTTGAGGTCCATAAGCTCTGTTACCGGGCTTGATGGAAACTGATCGAGATGGTTCATAAGCCAATCTCTACCGGTAATAGCCAGGTCAAAGTTCCCGTTAGCTACTTGTAATGGCATGTCTTGAGGTCTGACCACCTTGGGCATCACGCCTTCTAGGTCAACGGTTGGCCGGCGATTATTTCTCGGTGATGGGTAATCCTCAATCCTGATGCCAGCCTTATTCAACAGACGAAGGGTGGGTTGCTGTTGATGCCCATCAGGAAAAGCGAGTCGGACTGTAGCTTCATCTGCTTCCTTAAAACGGACTTCCGGAGTAATCCTTGATTTTCCTGGCACACTTGTTATCTCAGCAGAAGTGAGACGCTCCTTATCGACCAGCAGTTCACCCCCGAGAGAAGCCAACAATTTGCTCATGTCCTTTGTTTCCCAGCTGTTCTTATTAGCAATGAGAAAGGCGCTGAAACCGAGTATTTTACTTGTCGGCATGAGGTCGTAAGCAAAGGACCTCTTCCCTACCCTTCCCGGAATTAATGCCAGGTCGGCATTTTCCGGTGGATAAACCTCAGCCCCTCCCCACAGGGGGAAGATGCTAAACCTCCTCAGCCGAAGGTTCAGGGAAAAGAACTCAGCCAGGTTAGGATACTCGCTGGCAATCCGCACCGCGTCCTCTTTTGCCCGCATCTCCTCCACCGCAGATACCCCCGCAGAGCGGCTAACAACCACATATAAGGCACCCTCCCCATATCCCAGATTTTTTACCTTAACCAAAGCACTGCTGGGGTATTTAACTAAAAGCTCTTCAACCCAATCCAGCCCACAGATTCCTAAATCATAGTTTCCTATTGCCACCTGAATGGGAATATCCTTCTCATGGAACACCTTGGCTGAGAGGACAGGAAAATTTTCTGATTGAAGGCGATAAATGCGGGCTCTCGTGTGGTATTCACCTAGTCCCCACCCTGCCCCCTGTAGCAAGTCAGCTGTCTCGCCTAAAAGGCGCCCCTTAGGCAACGCTATCTTTATTGACATTCCCCTTCCTCAATAGCGCCAGAACCTCATCAGCAGTTTGCGCCTCAAACCTTCTCTGCTTGGTTTGGTCAGTCAAAACAAACAAGGGTGCTTTACTGCGAATGTTAAGCCTCCACTCAAACTCGGCTGGCTCCTTAGCCTCCAGCTTAAATTCAGCTACATAGCCGGCTTCGTGGAGGCGACTGACCATATCAAAGCCTTGTTTTATCGCTTTTGGTTCAGCGTCGATCAGGACTCCTTGAGCCAGAGGCTTAGCCAAAGTTGCTGGTTTTACCAAGTTCATCAAGTGGTCGAAGTAGAGGGCAAAACCTGAGGCAGGGATATTCTTGCCACCCATCAAAGGAATAAGAGCATCGTATCTACCTCCACCGCCTATTATCCTCTTAGCCTTAGACAGCTGGAAAATCACCCCGGTATAGTATTCAAAGCCCCTCCCTGAAGCCAGGTCAATCTGGTAATTATGCCCTAAAGACTCAAGAAGGTCGGCAATGCTTATGAAATTGTCAAGGGAAGGTTTAAGCTCAGGCATGCTCTGGGTGAATAGCAGCTTGAAGTTCTTTAGAAATCCGGATGATTTCCCTTTCAAGTCCAGTAATAAAGACAAAGCCTTGTCAAGCTCGGGTTTCCCCGATTTTATTCCGGCCAGAACCCCTACACCCCCGTCCAAAATTTGGTCAAATATCTTAGCTTGTTCTTCAGGACTTAGCCCCAGCTTGAGGAGTAAACCCCTGATTAAGCCCATATGGGATAGCTTCAACACCACATCTTCCACCCCTACCCTTTTCAAAACCTCCAAAGCCAGTAATACCAATTCTACATCGGCAAGAGGAGAGCCTGCCCCTATAAGCTCAACCCCACCCTGCCACCTCTCCCTGGTCTCCTTCCCCGTCTCCTCAAAGATAAAGAGATTAGTTACATAGAAGAGCTTAGCCAATCCCTTGCCTTCCATGCTATCGATATAAAGCCTGGCCACGGGGATAGTGCCGTCGGGTCTCAATACCACCCTCTCCCCACTCCAGCCATCCCAGTCAAGGAAGGAATATACTTTACCTAGCATACTGGGAGTAAGTGTGCCGGTTGAGGTGAATAGGTGCAGATACTCAAGGGTTGGTGTCTTAATCTCCCCATAGCCCCATTTGAGGCAGCAGCCCCTAAATGCTTCCTCAATAAAGCGGAACCTTCTCATCTCCTCAGGGGATAAATCTCGAGTCCCCTTACACCGTTGAAGTCCCATGCTGTGCCTTTCTTAAGACCGTTTTGAAATGCTAAGGATGTTTTTATTAACAGTTCGAAAATTCTACACCAATTTGCCTAGCTATTCAACTGAGATTATCGACTTCCCCCTGAGCCTGACTCAATTTGTAATTAATTCCTAAACAATATATAATTTATTCGTTGCAGAGCTTATAGAGGATTGATTATGCCAAAAATCATTCGCCTTATATTACTAGTAGGCTTGTTAATTGTTGCCTTCACAGCTGTTAAGGCCCAGGCGGCTGAGCCAAGGATTGATGTGCTTCATGCCGAGGGAACCATTAACCCTGTCCTTGCCAATTATATCGAGCGTGGGATCGACCAGGCTGAGGAAGATAATGCCGTAGCTTGCATTATTCAGATGGATACACCCGGTGGTTTGGATACCGCTATGCGTGACATTGTTAAGGACATCGTCAACGCTGAAGTTCCGGTAGTGGTGTATGTCTCTCCCTCTGGGGCGCGAGCTGCTTCCGCCGGGGTATTTATTACCATGGCTGCTCATGTAGCGGCAATGGCGCCAAATACCGCTATTGGTGCTGCCCATCCGGTAGCCATAGGCACTGAGGGCGAGGCTCAAATGTCAGAAGAGATGGCGGAAAAGGTGGTCAATGATGCCGCTGCTTATATCAGAAGCATTGCTGAAGCCCATGGGCGCAATATGGAATGGGCAGAAAAGGCGGTTAGAGAGAGTGTTTCAGCCACCGAACAAGAGGCTCTGGAGCTTAATATCATTGATACCATCGCTCCTGACCTTGACAGCCTAGTCTCCCAATTGGATGGCTGGCAGGTAGCTATGATTGACGAGAGCGTGGTCACCCTACGCACCCAGGGAGTCACAATTAACCACATCAAGATGAGCGCATCAGAGAGCTTCATTTATACCATCAGCAACCCTAATATTGCCGTTATTCTGCTAAGTCTGGCTATGCTCGGCATAACGGTGGAGATATTTAACCCCGGGCTTATTTTCCCAGGTGTATTCGGTGGCATCTCCGCATTTTTAGCTGCCTACTCATTGGGCTTCTTACCCATAAACTATGCCGGTATTGCCCTTATCGGGTTAGCCGCCGGGCTGCTTATCGCTGAGGTATATACCCCCGGTTTTGGTTTGCTTGCCACTGGGGGCATAATAGCATTTGTATTTGGTAATTTAATTCTATTTAGTGGGAGGCCAACATTGTTTCAACCAGATTTGCCAGTGATTATTGGAATCGCCGTTGGCGTTGGTAGCGCCCTTGCCTTTATAATCTATCATACCCTTCGCGCCCACCGCCGACAACCAACAACAGGTAGGGAGGAGCTAGTAGGGAAGAAGGCTGTAGTTAAGGCAGCCCTTGAACCTAAAGGAACAGTCCTCCATGAGGGCGAACTTTGGACAGCAGTATTAGACGAGGGCCGGGCCGAACCCGGGGAGGAGGTAACTATAACCAAGTTTGACAGCTTGAAACTATATGTAACTAAAAAACAGTAAAGGAGGTAACTAAATGCAGCTAGCTGTTATCATTATCCCTATTGTTATAGCCTGCGCTATAATTCTTCCGGCAGCAATTAAAATTCTCAGGGAATACGAGCGCGGGGTTGTTTTCCGCTTTGGACGATTAATTGGCGCCAAAGGTCCCGGTTTATTTATTATCATCCCCTTCGTCGACAGGATGGTAAAGGTAGACCTCCGGGTGATAACCATGGATGTTCCCCATCAGGAGGTAATTACCAAGGATAATGTTACCGTCAGGGTAAATGCCGTGGTATATTTCAGGGTGGTTAACCCTGAGAACGCAGTAGTCAAGGTCTTAGACCACATCAGAGCCACCTCTCAGATATCTCAGACGACGTTGCGGAATGTCTTGGGGCAGTCTGAACTGGATGAGCTATTGACCCAAAGGGAAAAGCTTAATCAGATGCTTCAGAAGATAATTGATGAGCACACTGACCCCTGGGGAGTGAAGGTTGCCACTGTAGAGATTAAGGAGGTTGAGCTTGCTGAACAGATGAAGCGTATGATGGCGGCTCAGGCTGAGGCAGAGAGGGAGAGACGAGCTAAAATCATCCACGCTGAGGGTGAGCTCCAGGCATCAGAGAAGCTGGCTAAAGCTGGGGAGATTATCGGTAGAGAGCCAACTACCTTGCAACTTCGCTATCTAGCCACACTCACTGAGATAGCTTCAGAGAGAAATAGTACTATAATCTTCCCCCTGCCCATAAACATTTTCGAAGCCTTTACCCGCTCAGGTGGTGATAGGCGCCTAGAAGAAAAGACTGGCAAGTAACCGAAAAAAGGAAGGGTCGGCACAAGCAAATCCAGAGCCTGCATCGAGTACAGGCTCTGGAGAGCGCTTTATCTTAGTCATGCAGGGTGACATCACCGGCTATAACTTTGGTTAGGCTCCCATCTGAGTGACGCAACAGGAGACTGCCATCTCTGGCTACCGACTCAGCGACGCCTTTATAGGTGATGTTCCCTGAGTTTACCCGGACCTTTCTGCCCAGAGTCACCAGGCTATCTCGCCATTCTTCGTATATAGACCTCCCAGCCTGTAAAGCCAGATATAACCTCTCAACTTCAATTAATAAGCATCGGGTCAGGCTTAACAGCGATATATCTTTTGCCAGTTCGCCTGAGAGACTGGTAGCGGATGATGAGATGTCAGGAAAATCGGAAATCCTGAGGTTAACGTTTGCCCCAATACCCATAATAGCGTAGGCTACTTTTTCTCGCCGCACATCACTTTCAATCAGAATCCCGCATACCTTTTTGCCATTAACCAATACATCGTTAGGCCATTTAACCTGCGACCTCAAGTCGGTAACTGCCTCAATACTACGAACCACAGCCAGCGAAGCCAGCATGATAAGGGAAGGCAAATAAACCAGGCTGGGGTAGAAAATGATAGACAGGGCAAGGCTTCCCTCAGGTGATAGCCAGACACGCCTCATCCGTCCCCTTCCCCCGGTTTGCTCGCCGGCAATGACTACCGTTCCCTCTGCTGCCCCCAGTCGAGCCTCTCGCTTCGCCACCTCCATGGTCGAAGCTAGTCTGGGATGATAGATAACCCTCTGCCCAATGAAACGAGTCTCTAGATTATTGGTAATAGAAGCCGGCGATAAACTGTCTTCTCTCATTCCTGTGTTATCCTACCATTAAGCCTATCTTGACACAAAAATAACTTCAGGGCATAATATAGGCTGGTTAAGCGGGTGTAACTCAGCGGAAGAGTGCTTGCTTCCCAAGCAAGGAGCCGTGGGTTCGAATCCCATCACCCGCTCCACAAAGTTCCACTTATATCGCTTATGCCAGCCCCTGCTTAAAATGCCATGGAAAACTGTTCCTGATTGGTGAAAGACCATATCGCCAGAAGGGTCGCAATTACCCCAAATACTGCCAGCACGGCAACATTATTCCACAGCGACATGGTATGTCCAAACAGGGTGATGCCAAAAGGCGATTCCGGTGATGCTCCTAGTATTACTTGGCGGATTGGGGTAATGCCATAGGTAGCTGGATTAATCTTCATTAAGACGTTCATCCAGCCAGGAAGTCCCCGCAGTGGAAAGAATGCCCCAGACAGGAACACCATAGGAAACATCAGCATCTGCGTCACGGCATAAAATGCTTCTATGGTTCTGATGCGTGTAGCCATTAGGACGCCGAATGAGCCCATGGAAGCAGCAAGCAGGAACATTAACGGTAACACCATCAGCACCGTTTGTACGGAGAGAGAAACACCAACTAGAGGAGCGAAGGAGAGGATAAGGCTCCCCTGAAGCAGGGCTATGGTGGCTGCCCCCAGTGTTTTCCCCACGGCTACTGAGGCACGGCTGATTGGCGCCACCAATACCTCCTTCAGGAAGCCAAACTCCCGGTCCCAGACTACAGATACCCCACCCATAAATGAGCCAATAAGTACTGCCATCCCAATAACGCCAGGAAACATGAACTGAGTAAAATCGGTTCCACTACCAACGGGCATCATGCTGGCGCTAAGACCACGGGCAAAGACAAACAGAAACAGGAAGGGCATAGCCAAAGAACCAACCATGCGTATCTTATCATGCCAGAACCGAATTAGATCACGATACCATATAGTGTACACTCCACGCAGATTGTTCATTTCCCTCTCCTAGTGTCGCATGCGGTGTCCGCTAGCTTTTCCCTCCCGTATTTCCCGCCCGGTGAGCTTAAGAAAGACATCGTCTAAGCTCGGGCGGCGCAGGCTGACACTCAGTATTTTGGTGCCGAATTCCCTGATGAAGGCAGGTAGAAATTCCTCTCCATTGGCTATCTCAAGGGTAAGCCCATCACTATCATGTCTAGCCTCGATTTGATAGCGAAGCCTAATCTCTTCAGCAGCTCTATCATCATCGCCAGTTTTCACCGAGATAATGTCCTTACCCACCATCTTCTTGAGCTGTTCCGGGGTATCCATAGCGATGAGCTTGCCATAGTTAATGACAGCAATACGGTCTGCTTTATCAGCCTCATCCATATAGTGAGTAGTCAGGAAAATAGTAATCCCCTCACACTGCTGCAGCTCAAGCATGTATTCCCATATGCGAGTGCGTGTTTGTGGGTCTAGCCCCAATGTGGGCTCATCAAGGAACAGCACCTTGGGGTAGTGCAGTAGCCCTCTTGCTAGCTCCAGGCGGCGTTTCATGCCTCCAGAATAGGTACGCACCTCGTCCCGGCGCTTGTCCCAGAGTTCCATCATCTTGAGAACCTGCTCGATCCGCTGCTCACGAACTGAGGCAGGCACATGATACACCATGACATGAAAACGCATGTTCTGTAGTGCGCTGAGCCGCTCATCGAGACTACGGTCTTGAAAGACTAGCCCGATTGACTGTCGTACCTGGCTCTGCTGGCGCACTACATCGAAGCCATCAACAGTAGCTCGCCCTGATGTTGGTTTAGCTAGAGTACACAGGATATTCATGGTAGTAGTCTTCCCCGCCCCATTGGGACCCAAGAAGCCGAAGATTTCCCCTGGCGCCACAGTAAAACTAATGTTATCCACTGCGACAAATCTACCAAATTTTTTGACCAGGTTTTCCACTTTGATGATATGGTTCATCAGACTCCTCTTAAAGAATAAATACTGCCAAGTGGTAGTCACTAGTAGCTGATATGTAGGCTCGCCTACATTTGTTTCCCCACCAGACACGAAACCCCTACTATTCTAGCATTTTAGCTCATTGTTTAGAAGCAGGATTGCAGACTATCGCTAATCCCTGCGGACGAGGGCAGGCCTAAATATATTGATAGTCCCCAGTATGTATAGTATCATAATAAACGTATCTACAATCGGAGGTTAAGAATGTACAAGAGGATGCTCGTTCCGCTGGACGGTTCAGAACTATCTGAAGTAGTCTTTCCCTATGCTAAAGACCTTGCTGGCAGGTTAGACCTAGAGATAATCCTGCTTCATGTTCATAACCCAGAGGAAGGCGAAGCAGTCCCTCTACATCAGGCTTATATCGAGCGTAAAGTCGAGATTATGAAGCGCCAAGT
>DAOWAU010000091.1 GCA_030634425.1 Dehalococcoidia bacterium | reverse complement strand
GAAATATCAGTTGGGAAATCCAATTGATTTATCTAAGTCATGGAAGATATCCAGGTTTGCCAGCTATGCCTTTGGGGTGCCGATTCCCATAAACCAGACGGGTGTTGGCATTAATGCCTTTGCTCATGCCTCGGGTATACATGCTGACGGCGTATTAAAGGACCCGGAGAACTACGAGCTATTTAGCTACGAAGAACTGGGCAGGGGTGAACCGGAGTTCGTGGAGACCGGAAGAGAAATTATCGCCGGCCAATATAGTGGCATATCTGGCTTCAGACATGTAATGGGGAAGATGGAGGTATCGTTTGCCGATAAGGAGGAAGCCAGAGAGATTCTGGAGCTGGTAAGATATGCCAATGTAGAGGCGCAAAAGCCACTCGTCGAGGATGAATTGCTGTTTATCGCTAAGTATCCTCAGATTTCCAAGAAGCTCCTAACCCTTAAGCCACTGGAATAGCTACACGGTGAATAACAAGAAAGAGGCTGTTTTGAAAGGCAGCCTCTTTTTGTTCCATCCCCGGATATGATTTGGCAAGCAACGCCAAAGTGCCGCAATGGATAACCAGAAAGTAAGCCAAGCACTGCAGAATATCTACCACCAGCTTATGGCACGCTATGGACCCCAGCACTGGTGGCCGGCGCAAGAGCCCCTGGAGGTAATAGTTGGTGCCATCCTTACTCAGTCAGCCGCCTGGGGTAATGTAGAGAAGGCAATAACCAATCTAAAAGCAGCTAAGGCACTATCACCAAAAGCACTGCGCCAGCTCAGCCTGTCTGAAGTCGCCATGCTTATCCTCCCTTGCGGTTACTATAACGCCAAAGCCCTAAAGCTTAAGTCCTTTGCTTACTGGCTTGGAGAATACTACAATGACGACCTTGGCAAGCTGTTTGCTAACAATATTGACCACATCCGCCAGCAGCTTCTTTCTATCCACGGTATCGGGCAGGAGACAGCCGATTCCATAATACTGTATGCTGCCAACAAGCTGATTTTCGTCATTGATGCTTATACTCGCCGTATCATCGACCGTATCGGTTTGACACCGAAGAGTAATAGTTACCCTTCCTATCAGTCCCTTTTTATGGATAATCTACCCGCCGATGTCAGACTATTCAATGAGTATCACGCCCTGTTAGTGCGGCTGGCTAAGGAGGTCTGCCGTAAACGTCCCCTTTGCCAGCAATGCTGCCTCAATGACCTCTGCCACTTCTATCTTGAGATTGTTTAACAACCTATCCCCCTCTCGCTGGAAGTAAACGGGGTGTTTAAGAGGGGCGTTAGCCCCTCTTTTGAAAAACTATTTCCCCCTCTCCTTATCAAGGAGAGGGGGGATAAAGGGGGTGAGGTTAATAGATAATCTCTATCTTGACGCTGATAGCCAAGCTGGTTAAGATTGGCTTGGGCTTCTTTGCCTTTAGAAGGGGGGTTGAATACTTGGAAGAGCACAATCTGGACGCCCTTGCTTACAGAGTCGCTGACCTGATTGTTAACTCCAGTAGAACAGTAGTCTTCACCGGTGCCGGGATTAGCACTGAGTCGGGAATTCCTGATTTCCGCAGCCCTGGCGGTATTTGGGATAGGTTTGACCCCGATGATTTCACCTATCGGAAGTTCATTAAAGCCCCTGAAACCAGGCGAAAGCAGTGGCAGATGCTCCGGGATAGTGGACTGGCCACTGAGGCTAAGCCAAATCCTGCCCACTACGCTATTGCTGAACTGGATAGATTAGGCAAGCTGGACTGTGTCATCACTCAGAATGTGGACAATCTCCACCAAAAGGCGGGAGTGCCTGATGACAAGGTATTCGAGCTCCACGGCAATATGCGGTGGGCAGTATGCCTGAGCTGTGCCAAGCGTTATTCCTTTGAACAGGTTAAAGCTAGGCTGGATAAGGGGGAAGAAATCCCGGATTGTGAAGTGTGCCACGGCATCTTGAAACCGGATGTTGTTTTATTTGGCGAGACACTACCGGAGGAGGTGCTGAAGGAAGCGACCTCTCGCTCGTGTAACTGTGACCTGTTTGTCGTAATTGGTTCGACCCTGGTGATTTACCCGGCTGCCTATATGCCTGCCTATGCGGTTAAGTCGGGAGCCAAACTGGTTATCATAAACCTCAGCTCAACCCCTTTGGACAGTAAGGCTATCGTTTTGATTAGGGCTAAAGCCGGGGAAGCAATGTCAAGGATAGTAAAACAGGTAAGAGAAAAAGTCAGCGGTTAAGTTCTGAAGCCAATGCCTAAGTGGAGTAAGGACGGTACACTGCTGACCTGGCAACCAGCTCAGCAATGTCCATGACCTTAAGAGATTCCTCGACCTCTTTTGTCTTTATTGCGTCATCAAACATCTGCAGGCAGTAGGGGCAGGCAGTAGCTATGACCTGAGCTTTGGCCTCAATCGCCTGCTCAGTACGTATCTCGCTGATTCTTTGGTCGGGGCGTTCCTCCAGCCACATCCGACCACCACCCCCACCACAGCAAAAGCTCTTTCTTCGTTTCTTCTCCATTTCAACCAATGTCAAATCGGGCATATTGTTCAGGATTTGCCGCGGTGGCTCATAAATATTATTCTGTCTTCCCAGGTAACAGGCATCATGGTAAGTAACTATCCCGCTGGCGCCTTTAATAATCCTTAACTTGCCTTCCTTAAACAGGTTGGCAATAAATTCGGTATGGTGAATAACCTCAAATTCTCCCCCAAACTGAGGATACTCATTTTTCATGGTGTTGTAGCAATGGGGGCAGGCAGTAACTATCCTCTTTACCTTATAACCCTTCAACATCTCAATAGTTTTCTGTGCCTGCGTCTGGAACAGGTACTCATTACCCAACCGACGGGCTGGTTCACCGCAGCAGCTCTCCTCGGCGCCAAGGATGCCAAAATTAACCCCGGCTAGCTTCAGTGTCTTAGCCACTGATTTAGCCACCTTGGTGCTTCTTTCTTCAAGTGCCTCAGTACAACCCACCCAATACAGGATATCTATGTCACTATCCTCAGCTAAAATCTTAACATCGAGTCCTTCAGCCCAGTCGGTTCTGGTGGCTGTCGTCCCCCGCCACGGGTGCCCTCTATCTTCAATACTTCGCAGGGCTACCTCGGCTGTCTCCGGAATAGAGGCTTGCTCCATCACCAGGCTTCGCCTCATATCAACAACCTTAGCCATTTGCTCGATACTAACCGGGCAAACTTCCTGGCAAGCACGGCAGGTGGTACATGCCCAGATTTCATCTTCGGTTACCACCTCGCCGGTTAGTGCTTTGCCGGGATTGGCAGGGGAAGCTTCTACCTCACCTCCGACCTTGAGCAGTTCCGGTCCTACTTCCAATAGATGCTTCTTAAGGTCCTGGATTACCTTCTTGGGGTTAAGTGGCTTGCCACTGGTGGTTGCTGGACAGCTATCCTGACATTGACCGCACAAGGTGCAGGTATAAAGGTCGAGCAAGTCCTTCCAGGTGAAGTCCTGGATTTTGAGTACGCCAAAGGTCTCAGCCTGTTCCAGGTCGATGGGCTTGAGGGCGCCCTTAGCATTCAGGTTTCTGAAAGCCACATTGGGAAAGGAGGTGAGGAGGTGAAGGTGCTTTGAGTAGGG